>SKMT01000510.1 GCA_007120915.1 Myxococcales bacterium
CACGAGTGGGGAGATCCTATGAAGGGCCGCCTCCGTGTTAAGCTACCCTGTCAACCCGTAACGAAAAAACGGAGGTAGCTATGACGACGGACACGACCCTTCAGAGTGAAGATAACCCACTTAGCAACGTTCTGTACATCAGTTTCGAGTTGAGCAAGAAGAGCTGGAAGCTTGGATTCAGCGATGGTGATTTCGAGCACATCAAGATTCGCGAAATCAGCAGTCGAGATATCGAGCAGCTGGCCAAAGAGGTTCGGTGGGCTGAAGAGTATTTCGACCTGGCCGAAGACTACGAGATCCGTAGCTGCTACGAGGCAGGCCTCGATGGATTCTGGCTCCATCGAGTGCTCGGAGATCTGGGCATTCAAAATATCGTGGTGGATCCGGCCAGTATCGAGGTCCGCCGCAGGAAACGTAGACGCAAGACCGATCGGCTCGATGCAAGGCGACTGGTCTGTCAGTTGATCCGATATGTAGGAGGTGACACCCGGGTGTGGAGTGTCTGCCAGGTTCCAACCAGACAAGATGAAGACGACCGACGAATCGAACGAGAGTTGAAGAGGCTAAAAAACGAGCGCACCCAGCATGTCAATCGCATCAAAGGGCTGCTCAGCACCCGGGGGTTGTATATGGAGGTCAACGATGAGCTGATCGAATCCCTCGATGAACTGGTAGGACGAGATCGCGCCGGATTGGGCAACCAGCTGAAGCGGGAAATCCGTCGAGAGTACGAACGTATCCAGATGGTCGATCAGCATATCAAGGCGGTCGAAAAGGAACGTGCCCATCAGATCAAACAACGCAGAGACGACGAGAAGATCAAGAAGGTGAAGTTTTTGGAGATGCTGCATGGAATTGGAGAGGACTCCGCCTGGCTGCTGGTCATGGAGATGTTCGGATGGCGCCAGTTCGACAACCGTGGTCAGGTCGGTTCTTATAGCGGTCTAACCCCTACACCTCATGACACCGGTCAAAGTCGTCGAGAGCAGGGAATCTGCAAGGCCGGCAACAAGTGGGTGCGAGGCCGGATGGTTCAGCTAGCGTGGCTGTGGCTACAGTATCAGCCAGACAGTGAGCTGAGCCAGTGGTATCAACGCCGGTTCGGAGATGCGAGCCGGCGCCAGAAGCGCGTCGGGATCGTGGCACTGGCCAGGAAGCTACTCGTTCGACTGTGGCGTTTCGTCGAGGATGGTGAAGTGCCAAATGGCGCCGTCTTAACGCAGTCGTGACCCAGGGTTTTCCCCTCGCAGATCAGTCCGCACGTTGTCGATGATCACGAAACTTCCAACAGGAGGTCGCATCAGGAATTGATCCGGAGCTGGACATTCAGTTGTTGGAGTGAGCCGGTGAGAGGTAGCGACGATCATGACACCTTGGTGGCCTAGACCACCGCTGGGGAGAATGTCCTGCCTCGAGTCGGCAAGCCGATGTGTTGATCGCATGCAGGATGTTGACCTTTCTGCTCACGAAACGAGCTGAAAGCGTCGGATAGAAGGTTGTTAACGCACGGCAGGTGCGCGACGAAGGCACGCCGAAACCGGTCGAACTCCAGGAAAACTGTTATCCAGATCCTTTATTTTCAGCCCGCAGGTTCACCCCACAACGGTTGGAGTCTCTTCATACCGTCACAGGTGAACTGCACCTATCCCCTCGGTGCTTGACACGCGGCGGCCTCATAGAAGGTGTCCCGAAGGGACGGAGGGGCCCGTCGCACACCAGAAGCTTCCCTCCCCATGAGGCCACGAGTGGGGAGGTGTCCCGAAGGGACGGAGGGGCCCGTCGCACACCAGAAGCTTCCCTTGCTTTTGTGCCAACGGTGCTTAAACGTTGCCCCGCCCAAGAACAGCACGCAGTGATCACCTCCCTCTCCGTCAGGAACTGCCATGAGCGCCGAATCGGATCACGATCTCGTCACGGTGCGGGTCGATGACCGCATCGCCTTCGTCGGCATCGATGTGGCCGACCAGTCCGTCAACACTCTTTCGACCCCCATGGTCGATCGCTTCGAGGATCTTCTCGAATCGTCGCTTCACGACGACGATGTCGACGGAGTGGTCATCTACAGCAAGAAGGACGACAACTTTGTCGTCGGCTTCGATATCGAGGAGTTGCAGGGGTACTACGAGGATCCGGAGGCACTTCGCAAACTTGTGGCACGGGGCCACGGGTTGATGGAACGACTCACCTCGCTGGACAAACCGGTCGTCGCGGCCGTCCACGGCGAGTGTCTCGGCGGGGGGCTGGAGCTGGCGATGGCCTGCCACGCTCGGGTGGCCACCGACAGTGGTGACACCTCCTTTGGACTCCCGGAGATCATGCTGGGGTTGATCCCCGGAGGCGGGGGCACCCAGCGGCTGCCCAGGCTCATCGATCTGTCACAGGCGCTGGATATGATCCTGACCGGCCGCCAGATCGACGGGCGCAAAGCGGACAAGCTGGGGCTTGTCGACGATCTGGTCCACCCCGGAATTCTGCTCGACGCCGCTGCCGATAAGGCCCGTGAAATGGCCGATGGTAACGGCCGCTCCCAGTCGTTTACCCGAAACCTTGAGGAGGCGATCCAAGACCCGGTCAAGCTGGCGGCCAGAACGCCGGCGCGCAAGGTCATCTTCGACAAAGCCCGCCAGAAAGCAGCGAAGAAGAGCGGGGGACATTACCCGGCGCTCCCCAGAGCGCTGGACGTAATCGAGACCGGGTTTTCGAAGGGCTTCGACGCCGGGATGCGCGCCGAGGCCGAAGCGTTCGTGGAGCTGGTGCAGTCGGATGTGGCGAAGAATCTGATGAACATCTTCTTTATGCGCCAGGCGGTCAACAAGGACAGCGTCGTCGGCGAAGACGTCGACCCCTATCCGGTCGACAAGATCGGGGTGCTCGGCGCCGGTTTGATGGGCGCGGGTATCGCCCAGGTTGCGGCCTACAACGGCTACAACGTGCGCATCAAGGACAAGGACGCCGACGGGCTGGGCAAAGGACTCGACTACATCCACGGGCTGTTCGACAAGCTGGTCAAACGCAAGAAGCTGACCGATGCCGAAGCCGACGTCTACTTCGGGCGGGTCTCCGGGACCACCGAATACGACGGATTCAAAACGGC
This sequence comes from Myxococcales bacterium, assembly GCA_007120915.1. Lineage (GTDB taxonomy): Bacteria > Myxococcota_A > Bradymonadia > Bradymonadales > Bradymonadaceae > SLJM01. The sequence goes on from SKMT01000510.1 coordinate 3,095, forward strand.
GGACATCGTCATCGAAGCGGTCTTCGAAGATCTCGATCTGAAGCGGAGAGTGCTCGCCGACATCGAAGAGCTGGGCGCCGACGATCAGGTGTTCGCCACCAACACCTCCACCCTTCCCATCAAGGAGATCGCCGCGGAGGCGAAGCATCCCGAAAACGTGGTGGGGATGCACTTTTTCAGCCCGGTCTACAAGATGCCGCTGTTGGAGATCATCCGCACCGACGACACCTCCGACCGGGCTCTGGCCACGACGCTGAAGGTGGGCCGGGAGATGGGCAAAACCTGCATCGTCGTCGACGACGGTCCCGGGTTTTACACCAGCCGCGTGATCGGAGCGTACATCAACGAGGCGGGGTGGGTGCTCCAGGAGGGAGCGCGCATTGAGGACATCGACGAGGCGATGCTCGAATTCGGGTTTCCCGTCGGCCCCATGAAGCTGGTCGACGAGGTCGGCATCGACGTCGCCCAGAAAGCCGCCGGTGTGCTCCGGGAGGCATTCTCCGAGCGCTGGGACGCCCCCACCGCCCTGGCCAGCCTCGCCGAGGAGGGACGCAAAGGGCGCAAGAACAACCGGGGGTTTTACGACTACGGCGGTGAAGGGTCGGATGTTCCCGATGAGACGGTCTACGACGCGCTTCCCGGCGGGCGGGACCGGCGGCGGGTAGACCGGGAGCTGGTCCAGCAGCGCTGCTGGCTGGCAATGCTCAACGAGTGCGCCTATGCGCTGGAAGAGGGCATTTTGCGCAATCCACGTGACGGAGACATCGGTGTGATCTTCGGGCTTGGGTTCCCGCCGTTTCGAGGTGGAATCTTCCGCTACGCCGACGAAGTGGGCATCAAACACGTGGTCGACCAGATGAACCGGCTCGCCGATCAGTTCGGAGAACGGCTGACACCGGCGGATATCCTGGTCGACATGGCCGAACAAGATGAGACGTTTTACGGCGACTGAGTCGCGTCGGTTTGCCGGTCTCTCCGGAGTTGAACGTACACCCATTCGAATGATCTGTTTCGCCACCGAGGTGAACCCATGGCTGCATCCAAAAGCCCGAAACTGAGCAATGATGACCCCGTCGCCATCGTCGACGCGGTGCGCACCCCCTTTGCCAAAGCCTGGACCCACTACAAGGACTGGACCCACGCCGATCTGGGCCGCCAGGCGGTCACGGAGCTGGTCAACCGCGCCGACATCGATCCGAATCGCATCGATGAATTGATCTTCGGCTGTGTCGCCGCGCCGATGGACGGGCCGAACGTGGGCCGGGAAGTGGTGCTTCGAAGCCAGTTGCCCAAGCACATCCCGGCGACGACGGTGCAGATGTACTGCGCTTCCAGCGCTTACGCGGCGGTACAGGGGATCAACTCGCTACTGGTGGGCACCTCCGAGGTGGTCATCGCCGGTGGCGTGGAGGCAATGAGTGCTGCGCGCGCGCGCTTCAGCCTGCCGCTGACCCATGCGCTGCGCGATGCGATGAGCGCCCGATCGCTGCAGGCTCGCGTCGCCGCGCTTCGGCAGGTCTCACCGGGGGATCTAAAACCGCAGACCCCGGCGATCGAGGAGCCGACCACCGGCAAGTCGATGGGAGAGTCCGCCGAGGACATGGCCAAAGAGTACGGCATCTCTCGCCGGGCTCAGGACGAATACACCGAGATGACCCACCATCGGGCTGCCGAAGCCTACGAAGAGGGGCGGTTCCCCGATGTGATGACCGTGTTGGCCGGCGAGGAATTCGACGAGCCCGTCGACCGCGACACCATGGTCCGCCCCGACACCTCGGTCGACCAGATGGCCAAACTGCGTCCGGTGTTCGACAAGAAACACGGCACCATCACCGCCGCCAACTCCTCACCGCTTACCGACGGAGCCTCGGCGGTGATGCTGATGCGCGAGAGCACGGCAAAAGAGCTGGGGCTTGAGCCGCTGGCGCTGGTGCGCTCCTACTCTCAGGTGGGCCTGGATATCCAGAAACACAACCTGCTGCTCGGTCCCACCTTCGCCACACCCACCGCGCTTGAGCGCGCCGGTGCGGAGCTGGATGACATGGATCTGGTGGAGATGCACGAAGCCTTCGCCGCCCAGGTGCTGGCGAATCTGGAGATCTGGAAGAGCGACGAGTTGTGCCAGTCGCTGGGGCTTGACGAGGCGATCGGCGAGGTCGACATGGAGACGTTCAACGTCAACGGCGGCTCCGTGGCCCTGGGCCACCCCTTCGGCGCCACCGGCGCCCGCATGATCGGCCAACTCGCCGGAGAGATGCAGCGGCGCGATGACAATCTCGGGCTGTTGACCATGTGTGCTGCCGGAGGGCTCGGGCTGAGTATGGTGCTTGAGCGCTGAACAGGCAGTGATCACAAACACGATGGACTTGGAGAGGGAGTCAGGCCTATAATCGCGGTGCAAACACTTTTTCTGCATCGATCTGGCCAGCCGGAACTGGCTTTGTGGTTCTTCCCCCAGGAGTTCGTCGTGCATTGTTTTCGACCGTCTCTGCTGCTCGCCGTTTTGCTCGCTGCGTTCATGCTCTTTCTGGTCGGTTGTCCCGAGGAGGAAGAGGGCAACGGATTCGGGGCCAACGGTAACGATCAGTGTGTTGGAGAGTCGGTCCCCGACCTGTGCGAGGATCACGGACTCGAATGTGGCACCCACGACCTGGTCGATTCCTGTGGTGATGATCGAACTGACATCAACTGCGGGAATGAGGACGAGGTCTGTGACGAACTCGAAACCTGCGGGGGGGGCGGTGAAGAGGGTGTCTGCGGTTGTACCCCGGAGCCGGACGAAGAGTTGTGTGAAGAGGCGGAAATCGAGTGTGGGCCCGCCGCCGATGTGCTTGACGAGCCGATCGTTGACTCCTGTGGAGATGAACGCGAGGAGTTGCACTGCGGCGACGAAGAAGATGTCTGCGGCGAATACGAAACCTGCGGGGGCAGCGAAGAGCCAGGCCAGTGTGGCTGCATCCCCGAGACGGATGAAGAGCTCTGTGATGACCTGGATGTTGAGTGCGGCCTGATCGAAGACGTGCTCGATGAGTCACCCACCGACGCCTGCGGTAACGTGCGCGAAAACGTCAACTGCGGCGACGAAGAAGATGTCTGTGGCGACTATGAGACCTGTGGTGGGGGCGGCGACGAAGGAGTGTGCGGCTGCACGCCTGAGACCGATGACGAGCTGTGTGATGATGCTGGCTACGAATGTGGCCCCCTCGATGACGTCGTCGACTCCTGCGGCCAGGAGCGCTACGTCGACTCCTGCGGGACCGAAAGCGAGGTCTGTGATGACTACGACACCTGTGGGGGAGGCGACGATCCGGGAGTATGTGGATGTACTCCCACCACCTGTGAAGACGAGGGCATTCTGTGCGGTGAGATCGATGACGAATGCGGCGGGGTCGTCGACTGCGACCTGTTCTGTGCCGACCAGGTGTCGGTGGGCGACCAGCACGCCTGTGCGGTGGGCTCGGAGAGCGTGAAATGCTGGGGCCGAAACTCCTCAGGGCAACTGGGCGTAGGGGATACAGACAACCGGGAAAATCCCGCCAGTGTCATCACCGATCCTTCCGATGACGAAAGTGTCTTGATGGGGGTCGACGAGGTCGCCACCGGTACCGAACACTCCTGTGCGCTGATGCTTGATGAAACGGTGCGCTGCTGGGGCTGGAACGACTACGGCCAGCTCGGTGACGGTTCCACCACCGATTCGACCACTCCGTCGACCTCCGTAGCCTCCGGGACCATCGCGCTGGATGCCGGTGCCAACCACACCTGTGCGATTGTGATCGAAGAGGAGAGCTACTCCGATGGCACCACCACTCAGACCCAGGACGTCGAACGGGTGCGCTGCTGGGGCCACAACAGCCACGGCCAGCTCGGAAATCCCTCGCTGAACCTGGGGTCCACCGTTGCTCAACCTCAGCTTGTGCAGCACTCCACCGACGAGCTGGACGATTACATCGCCGTGGACATCGCCGTCGGTGACTATCACACCTGTGGGTTGTACCGCGGGCCGTTCACCCAGAAACCGTTTGACGAATCCGCCGAAGACGATCTGGAAGACTCGGTGTGGTGCTGGGGAGACAACCGCTTCGGCCAGATCGATCCCGGATCGCTGGAAGACAAGTACGTCGATGACTTCCCCGGTGGGTCCTACGCCTACGGAGTCAATCTTGATGATGACGACGGGCTTCCGGTCGTACAGAACCCGCGCCAAATCGATGATCCCATCCATGACTCCCCCGGTGATCTGGTGGTCACCGCCGGTGCCGATCACACCTGTCTGCACGACGAAGAAGACGAAGAGACGTTCTGCCGCGGAGCCTTCGTCGAAGACGCCGACGATGACGACGACGTCGAGTGCGAGATCGAACTCGACCTTTTCGATGGAATTGATGACGATGACGGACCACAGTACACGGAGGTCGAAGATTACGCGCAGTACTGCTCGATTTTGCCCGACATCGACTTCTACACCGGAACCTTCCCGCTGTTTGGGTACACCGGTGATGACGACGATGGTCACAGCCTCGATACCATCTATCTCGACCAGGCGCTCGATACAGACTTCATGTTCGAGATCTCCGATTCCAATGACGTCGCTGACACCGACGTGCCCGACTTTGAGTCACTGGAGATCACCTCCGGATCCAACCACATCTGCGCACGGGTGGACCACCCGGGACTGTCGTCGAGCAATGTCTACTGCATGGGCGACAACCGGTTCGGCCAGCTCGGCGATGGTACCGATAACTCATGGCCAACCTTCCAGGAGGTTAGCTCCGATCCGGATGGCAACTTCGTGGAGGCCATCCAGCTTTCGGCGGGCGACGATCTGACCTGTGCGCTGTTGGACAACAACAACATCAAGTGCTGGGGCAACAACGAACACGGCCAGATCGGCAACTCCGATCTGCAAGAGGACAAGTCGTTGCAGCCCTTCGACGTGCACCTGCCGATTGCGGACTGAAAAGTCTCGGGTCGTGGGAGCGCGACCTGCCAGGTCGCATGAGGCGTGTTAGAACCGATCGAGAATTGACCAGAACCGCCAGACGTCCTCGAAGCTGTTGTATAACGGCACCGGCGCAAGCCGGATCACGTCCGGTTCGCGATAGTCGCACACCACGTGGTTGTCCTGGAGTTGCCGGTACAACCCCCGGGCGTCGTGGTGGGCGAGGAGCGAGATCTGGCAGCCTCGTTTCGCTTCCCCGCCGGGTGTGATGACCTCGAAATCCTCGGTGGGAAGCTCGTTGAGAAGCTCATACAGATAACCGGTGAGCCGGCGGCTCTTCTC
>SKMT01000478.1 GCA_007120915.1 Myxococcales bacterium
AGATTCACATCGGCGAGGAGTCTCACGTCGGGATCGGCGAATTTGGCCGCCGGGGTGCATACGCATTTCCGGAGTCCTGCACTAGTCATTATGTGGTCCTAATCGGGCGTTTAGATTCGAAGCGTTGGTCCTCAAAGCTCCGAATTCCAACCCCGGTGACTGCAATGAGAAATCCGCTTCGAGTCCTGAAAGACATCGTCTCGGAAAACGCCGACCGAGTACGCGGTGCTGCAAAGGAGGCCGCGAAAGAGGCTGCGAACCGGCTGGACATCATCAACGGCCGGGACCGCCACGAACCTGTTGAGCCTCAGCCCCACCGCGAACCGGATCGGCCGGCCAGCGTCGCCTTCGGACACCACGATGAAGAGTCGGTAGTCAGTAAACCCGACGATTCCGACCAGTCCGACCAGCAGGAAGAACAGTCAGCAGCGTCCGCCGAGACGACACAACCTGCAGAAGAGACGGAGTCCGAACAACCTCCTTCCAAAGAGTCACGTACTGACGAAGAAGCAACTGCCGACGAATCCCCCCCCGGCGCCGACGGCGACATGTCCGGCGAGCCGGGCGAGTGGACATCGGCTGACACCGATGAGTCGTCCAGCGAAGGAGACGAGGAAGCCGGTGAATCGGGCGAGGCCATCGGCGTGTTATTTGATCGTCATCCCGGTTCGATCCGCACTCTTCAGCCCATCGACAAAGATGGCGGCGGGCAGGGCCGGCACAAGCAGACGCGCCATGTCTTCGTTACCACCGGGGAGTGGGCCGGTGACGCCGACGGTGAGGCCAGCCCGGATGTCACCCTGGACGTCTCGAAGTTGAAGCTGGACGCGCTGGAACTGGAGGTTGATGACCTGGATGCCCAGGTTGCGCTTCAGGCCTCCATCGCCGAGTTGGTCGACGTCAACGTCGGCGCCAGCGTTCAACTCGGCGAAGTAGAACTGGTCATCAAAGGTGTGGAAGCGGAGGCCCTTCTGGAGGTGAGCCTCTCGGAGGTACGCAACATCCTGGGCCGGGCGCTTAAGACCATAGAAGAGCACCCGGAAATTATTACCGAAGCCCTGGATGCCGCCGAATCAGCCACCGACGATATCGAAGATACCGCCGAATCGGCCACAGAACAGGCCGGCGAAGTGGGTAAAGAAGCCGCCGGCGAACTCGGCAACACCACCGAGTCAGCTACCGACGCCGCCGGTAATATCGCCGAAGCCGCCGCAGAAGATGCTCCCGATCCCTCCATCCGCGCCGAAAGCCGCGCGGAGTACGAACCGGAGGGCTCGGGAAGCTGATCTCCTGTGGTCTGTGACTACTGACAGCCGTACTCGTCCTCTTCAAGACCGTCTTCGCCCGAGCCTCCGTCAGGACTGCTTCCCCCCGATGCCGAGCCACCGGCGTTGAATCGCACTGTGCCCTCGGTATTGATGACGGCGTCACTACAGTATGCGCCATAGGAAACACCGCCTGCACCACCGCCACCGTCTCCACCAGCGGTACCGTCCCCTCCGTCTCCTCCGAAACCACCTCTCTCGTAGATATGATAATCCGTAGAACTCCCCAGTGTCACACCTCCACGGGTTTCAGCGGACTCGCCGCCAACACCGCCAGCCCCCCCTTGGCCACCCAATCCGCCATCTCCCCCGGAACCTCCGAGATTGGCAAAGATACTACTTTCGATGACATCGATATCAGCAGCGACGACGAATAGCCCAAAGCTGCCGCCCCCGGCCTGACCACCTTCGCCCCCTTGACCGCCACAGCCTCCAGCCCCCCCTCCGCCTCCACCCGATCCTGCTGCCCGGTATGAGTCCTCATCGTCTGTCCACTCTGGATCTATACCTCCGCCCCCTCCGCCTCCACCGCCAGCGCCGGGATCCCCATCCTCACCTGCTTCGCCACCACCTAATGAGTGCCATCGCCCCTCGCTGACTTCACCGTCCAGTTCGCCGCCGATACCATCTTCACCATCTTGCGAGGCCGATGGCCCATTTTCGCCGGCTTTTCCACCACGGTCAGTTGCTGAACCACTATTTGAACCGGAACTTCCACCATCAGCTTCCTCGGAGTCGAAACCCGAATACGGATCATCGTCTGGCGTTCCACCAAGGCCACCGTCTGCTCCCTGCGTGTATTCGTCAGAGCAACCCGGATTCTCCCCACCATCCCCTGCGCTTGGATCGTTCGATATGCCTGATGGAGTCGATCCATCACCACCGTCTTCACCATCTTCTCCATTAGCACCGTCTTCACCATCGGCACCATCTCCCCCACGCCCGGCAGCAACCTCTACCTCTTCGAGCACCAGCCCCGACGACAAGTACACATACACTCCGTAGTTGTTTGCCCCGTCCTCAAAAACATCGATCGTCTCGACTTCTAGATGGCTGACCCGATGCTCTTCGCTAACTCCCTGAGAGGACAGGCCCACAATATCTCCGTCCTCCAACCCATCAACGGACTGACCGCCGAGGATGGTGGCAATCTCGTCGGTGTCACGCACGAAGTGGTCGTCGTACCCACCGATGACAGAGAGTTGCTGCTCGATCACCACCGGATCGTCATACGTTTCGGAACCACCGACGATAAGCGCAACCGCCTCATCGGTATGGGCGATGTGAAGTGCGTCATCGATTGTATCGACGGGGTCATCGCTGGTGCCCACGCCCTGGGGGGAGCCCTCGGCATGGCTTACGAAGACGAGTTCGTCACAGTTGCCATCATAACCCGGAATCTCGGGCTTCTCTTCACAGTTACCCATCCCGGTTTCACCATCGTCGCAGTGCAAGATCCCCAGGTCGCAGTCCCCACAGGTTTCTGACTGAGGCTGACCGTCCTGGCAGGGGCACTCCCCACAGTCGAGCGTTCCACCACAGCCGTCATCGACTTCACCGCACTCATCGGGTTCGCACTGATCGCGAACCTCACACTCATTGTCCTGCCCCTCTCCCTCCTCATCTTCACCACCACATCCCATCGCCAATCCGAACGTCACCAAACAGAGTGAAACCATTAGCATCGGTGCAATCCGTCGCATCATCATCTCCCGTCAGTTGCAGTTGTGTTGTTCTCCACTTTCGGCTTTGACCTCCCCTGTGGGGTCGGTTCCCGCCGGGCCGTAGTCGACCTGAATCGAATCGAGTTGAACTGTTGCGTTGTCTTCGTGGCATACGACGCCAAAGGAGTTGCCTCCCATCCCGTCTCCGCCGTCTCCGCCGTCTCCGCCGTCTCCGCCGCGGCCGCCGTCGCCACCGCTGTCTCCGGAGTTTTCGCCGACGGCTCCGGAACCTCCCCCATGGCCAAAGGCCCCGTCACCGCCGAGCCCGCCGACACCGCCGTCCCCGCCTGCTGCTGCGGAGACGTCGGCGTCGACCAATTGTAGTTCGCCATCGGCGACCACAACTCCAATGCTGGCCCCACCGGCCGCTCCTCCCTGTCCACCTTCTCCGCCGCAGCCGCCGGTGCCTCCCCCGCCGCCACCGCCGCCGACAGCATCCGAACCGTCTGCATCTCCGCCACCGCCGCCGGCGCCACCGACGCCGTGCTCCCCGTCCTCGCCGGGCTCACCGGAACCACTGTCCCACAGCCCGTCGACAATTTGAGGCTCTGCACCGTCGCTGCCGTCGGCTCCGTCCGCTCCGTGGTTCCCATCGGCGCCGTCCTCCTCGGAGCCGGAGGCACCACCGGGCGAATCATCGCCCGGTTCGGCATCGCTGGCACCGGCTTTGCCACGGCCCCCGTCACCACCATCGGTGTCTGGACAGTGCTCGTTGATCCCGCCGAACCCGGCGTTGAACCGATCCGGAGATCCACCATCTTCGCCGGACTCACCACGCCGGCCCGACGCACCATCAACTCCGTCGGCTCCATCCTCGCCATCGTCGACATCGATGACGACCTCTCCCATCCGAACGTCCGCTCCCTCGACGAGCCGGGCGCCATAGTTGGTCACTCCTCCCGTGACTTCGATCGTCAGCCCGCCCACCGTCGCTTCGGCGCCGTCGAGGACCACCCCGGTGAGATGCTCCGACTCGCCGTCGACCACCAGCCTGGCGTCGGCGCCGATGCCGAACAGCGAGATGTCGTCGTCGATGACGACCGGTTCGTCCACAACCTCTTCGCCGGTGATCGCCACCGCCGAAAATCCGTCATCACCCGCCGATCCAACGGCCTCATGCACGGTGGTGGCGTCCTCACCCACGACGACCACGTCGTCACAACTGTCGATTTCTTCGGGAGGCTCGCTGCCGAATCCGAAGTATTCGCAACGGTCAGTGTCGCAGTCGAAGCGGCCCACATCGCAGGGGCCACAGGTGCGGTCGCACAACCCTTCGACCTCCGTAGGAGGAGGCGGTTCTTGATACAGCCCGCAGGAGATGGCTGTGAACGTCACGAAGACAAACCCCACAAACAGAACCAGTAGTTTCGCGTCAGTCAAACCGCACCTCCCAGCGTACAGCGAACCCATCAGTGCCCACCGAAACCCCGGGGGTGCCTGCCTGCAAGTCGTCGCCGCCGAGCATCTCCCAGCCCACCAGCGCCGCACCGGTAACTACCAGGGCAGCACCGGCGTACAGCGACCACTGACCCAGACGTTGTGACCGTTCGATGGAGGCGACCCGATCTTCGTAGTGCTTCGGCGAATCAACGCCGTCGGTCTCTAGCTCGTTGATTCCTGAGGAGGCGTGCCAGCCCGCAGCCGCCGCGCCCAGCGACAGCACAGCTCCGGCGGCCATACCACCGACGCCGAGGGTTCGTTGCAGACTCCATCCGGCAGGTTCGACATCTTCGGGCTGTTCATCCGTTGGCGAAGCGGCAATATCTGCGGCGATCTGTCGTGCTGTCCCTTCCTGTTCATGTGCGTTGACGAACCCGGAGGCGGTGGCCTGATCGTCGGCGTCGAGCCGCCGGTCTTCCCCGTCGACGTCCAGCGCTTTGCGATAGAACCGAGCCGCGTCGTCCATGCTCCCCCCACGTTCGGAGGCACGGGCGGCGTTGAACATAAATCGGGCATCTGGATGTACTTCGAAGGCCTCGCGGAAGACTTCGGAGGCCCCGTGATAGTTGCCCTCTTCGTACTCTTCGGCCCCCTGAATCATCAACTCCGTCGCCTCCTGCGGGATCCCGGCATGCACCGTCGAGGCGAACAGCAGCACAGCGACCATCACGCCGAGCAGACCCGAGAGCTTGGCCATCGTTGTGGATGTCGGCATCAGTCGAGGGTCCATATCGCCTCCCCGTCATCGTCAGAATCATCGTCTTGCTGCGTCGGCTCTTCTTGCGGCGGCTGCGCCTGGGCAGCAGACGGTTCGGGGGCAGGCTGCTGTCGCCGGGGAGCCGATTCGTCGCGTTCGGCGCGCTCGCGGTCGGTGTCTGACGTCGGTTCGTCGCTTACTTCTTCCTTGTCATCGTCGTCTTGCTGTTCGGCTTCTGCGGTGGCGTCTTCCTGTTCATCCGCATCTTTCTGCTCTTCGGCCTTCTCCTGCTCTTCTTGCTCCTTCTTCCTGTGCTCGTCGTCGGAATCGTCCCCTTCGTCGGACTCAGCCTCTTCGATGTGACCATCTTCCGGGGCCGTATCGTCGCGTGCGCCGGCGGCCTCCAGATTCTCGCTGTCTTCGGTCTCCGGTTGTTGTGCTGTTCCGTCTGCCACGGCCTGTTGCTGAGGCTCGGCGGTATCGACCGGCTCATCGCCGGAGAACAGGACCAGCGTCATGACCATCAGCCCGACCACGGCCACGGCGACGACGACGGCGACTGTTGCCACCGTGGATACCGAACCGACACGTTCGCGAATCCCCTCCCAGAGAGGGCGCAAGGGGTTGACCGCCGTGGTGGGCTCGGGCCGTGGTTCGGCGACGACGGTCTCCTTTAAGGCTTCGCGCTCTCGAGTCGCCTCCCCGCGGTGCCGTAGCACCTGAAGATCTTTGAGCACTTCCCCGGCGTCGTCGTATCGGTTTTCCGGGTCCTTCTTGAGCATCTGGTGCACAATGTCGCGAAGCCCATTGGGCACCTTAAGCTCATCGGGAAGGCGCACCTCTTCGTGCAGCACCACCGACATCAGTTCCACCGGTGAGCCCGCATCCACGGCCGGTTCGCCCACCAGCAGTTCGTAGGCCACAAGCCCCGTCGAATAGATATCCGAGCCCACCGTGGCCTGATCCTGGAGTTGTTCGGGCGACATGTACCGCGGTGTGCCCATGACCATCCCCTCCTGGGTCAGGTCCATCACCGCCTGGTGGTTGACGAACTTGCCGATGCCGAAGTCGAGCACTTTGACCTGGTCGGCGCGCCCGGCGATCTCGTAGAGAATGACGTTGCCCGGCTTCATATCGCGGTGGACAATCCCGAGGTCGTGAGCGTCGACGAGCGCCTCCATGATCTGTTCTAGGATCTTGGCGACGCGAAGCGGCTCCAGCGCCCCCTCCTGCTCGATGACTTCATCTAGCCCCCGGCCCTCGACGTACTCGAAGACCATAAACAACAACCCGTCTCGCTCATCGGCCTCATACAGCCGGATCGAGCGCGCGTCGCGAAGCTTGCCCACCAGCTTCGCCTCTCGCATAAACCGCTCTCTGAGCTCCTCGGAGTAGCCCGCCCCACGGGGCAGAAGCACCTTCAGCGCGCAGTCGCGTTCCAGCTCCAGATCAGTAGCCCGGTACACCCAGGCATATCCGCCCTCCCCGATCTTCTTGCCGACGTGGTAGCGGCCGAATTCAGTGCCTTGCAGCTTACGGCCCAGACGTCGTTGTTCCTCCGACCCCATAGGTCACCTCACGCGGTGCGAACGGCGCGCGGACATACCCATCCGGTGCGCCGAACAACAAAAAAACGCCGCGGCCGATACCGCGACGTGGCCTCCTTACTGCTGTACTGATTGGGTCGACCTTAACACGATTGTCGGGGTCGGTCCAGTGGCTTCATCAAAGCATCGAAGTCAGCTCCGCAACGAAGAAGGGAGGTAGTAGACGGTCCACAACCACTTGGCTATTGTATCGGTGATCATCAAGTGTGACGCTTCAGATGTACCGAACCGGGTCCTGCGACCTGACCGCCGAGGACCAATTCACCTTCTTCGACGCCCCGGAGAGTAGTATGCGCCCCCCCCTGAGAGCCCTTGTGCTGCTGTCGATCGGAATACTTCTGCTGGGCTGTGGGGACTGCAATGAAATGTCGATGTCAGACCAGGACACCCCCGACGCCGACGCAGCCAGTGACGTCGGTGATACCGACGCCGAGGATGATGTCGGCGATGCCGGCACCCCCGGCCCGGATTGCGACCCCCACCTTCACTGTGGCGACCAGTGCTGTAGCGAAGACGAGCTGTGTCTGACCGATGGTTGCCAGCAACCAGGCGATCCCTGTTCGCACCCCTCGGAGTGTGCGGACGACCAGTTCTGCGAAGTAGTCATGGGCACCTGCCTGCCCGAAGAAGACGGCACCTGCGAATACATCCCCGACGACGATGCCTTCGACCCGGTCGTCGAACAGGCCTGGCATGCCGACTCCGACAGCACCGATATCGAGATGCCGGAGTACAACCAGGTCATGATGCCGCCGGTGGTCGCCGACATCAACGAGGACGGCACCCCCAACATCATCTTTTCGACCTTCCAGGACACCAACTACAACGGCCCCAGTGTGCTGAGGGCGATCGACGGCAAGACCTACGAGCCGGTCTTTGACCTGACCGATCCCGACAAGATGGTCGCCGGCGGAGGCTGGGTGTCCGTCGGTGACATCGATGGCGATGGCCGCAACGAGATCGTGGCGGTCGGTCCCCATTACGATGAAATCATCGTCTTCGACGACTATACCACCGGCTGGGAGGTGATGTGGCGAGACTCGATCCCCTCCATCCAACGCGACGGAGGCTATCTGGTTGATCTGGACGGCAACGGGGACGTGGAGATCGTGATTGCCAACCGGGTCTACGACGGGGCGAGCGGGGATCTGTTGTGTGAAAACTCCGCGATCGGTGATTCCCCGGAGAACTCGTTGGCCGCCGATCTGAGCGGAGATGGCGAGCTGGACGTGGTAACAGCCATGGGAGCCTTCGAGTTCAACCGCGACGGCGCAACCGCGGACTGTCCCACATTGTGGACCTACGAAAACAAACCGGGAGGCGGGTTCCCGGCGGTCGCTGATTTCGGCTCCTTCGACGGTGACGACCACCAGTTCGGAGACTTCGACGGCTCTCCGGAAGTGGTGACAGTGAGTTTCTCCACCGAGAGAACGGTCCAACTGTTCGACGGAGACACCGGCGATGAGATCTGGGCCACACCGATGCCCGTGGACAACCATCCCCACATCAACGCGGCAGATTGCGAGGATCGATCCGGAGGAGGCCCTCCGACAATCGCCGATTTCACCGGCGACGGCTATCCCGA
>SKMT01000422.1 GCA_007120915.1 Myxococcales bacterium
AGGGCATAGGTGGCGATGATGATGGAGCGCTCGGAGAGTACGATTTCGGGGTCGAAGAGGATCTGCTGAAGGCTGGCATAGGCCACAAGCTCGTTGATGACCATCTTCTCGCCGAGAAGCTGGGCGATGATAAAGCAGTCGGAGGCGGGCACGCCCATCACGAAGGCGAAGGGCCAGAAGACCCACCCGAAGATGTCCTGCATGGTGACCATGGGGGCGACCCAGGCTTCGGCGGCGGCGCCGCTTGCGGCGCCCTGCATCTCCATAATGCAGGCTTTGACCTCGGCGTCGATGACCTGTCCGGGGGCGCATCCGTCGGGGATGGTCAGGCCGTTTTTCTCGTAATATTCGGCCAGATCGGAGAGCACGACGTGTTCGTTGTACAGCAGGCTGGGCATGCCGATCAGGTAGTTGATCATCGCAATCAGGGCGATGAATGCGAGCAGCATGGCCCCGACGTTCAGCGCCAGTTTCAGCCCTTCGGCAGCCCCCCGGGAGGCGGCGTCGAGTACGTTGACGTCCTGCTTGATGTCCTTGACGTCCAGCTTGCCCATGGTGACGGGGTCGCCGGTTTCGGGATACATGATTTTGGCGACGACGATGGCGGCGGGAGCGCTCATCACGGAGGCGGCAATCAGGTGTCCGGCAATATCGGGGAAGGTGGCGTCGAGCATGCCGACGTAGATGGCGAGTACACCGCCGGCGACGGTGGCGAACCCGCCGGTCATCACGATCATCAGCTCCGACATCGTCATGTCTTTGACGAAGGGCTTAATCACCAGGGGAGCTTCGGTCTGGCCCACGAAGATGTTGGCGGCCGCGGAGGTGCTTTCGGCACCGGAGAGGTTCATCGACTTCTGCATGATCTTCGCAAAGAAGGCGACGACCTTCTGCATCACTCCCAGGTGGTACAGAATCGTCATCAGGGAGCTGAAGAAGATGATGGTGGGTAACACCCCGAACGCGAAGTTGCGCAGCCCCGGTTCCCACTGGCCGGTCACGAAACTTTCGAAGATAAACTCGGAGCCGTCGTCGGTGAATTCGAGCAGTTTGGTGAAGACTTCCGTTGCCACGTCGAAGATGAACTGGCCGCCGGGCACATAGAAGATGAACACCGCGAAGGCGAGCTGGAGGCTGATGCCGACGCTGACGAGCCGCCAGTTGATCTTGCGGCGGTTGTTCGACATCAGCCAGGCGACGAACAGAAGCGCGGCGATGCCCAGGAAGCTGATGGCCCGCGCGAAGATGGAGGTCTCCTCTTCGACGGAGTCTACCGCCACGGTGCTGGCGTCGAGGGTGACCTCCCCGCCCAGCTCGGCGGCGGTTTCTGCGGCGTGTTCGGAGGCTTCCTGTTCGAACTGTTCGATGACCCTCTCAAGGGCGGCGTCGTCGGGAGGGCCGCGGGCGGGGTCGTCGCCGTCGGCGGTTTCGCCGGTATCGGCTTCGTCGTCGCCGTTGACGTCGTCGTTTTCGGCGTCGGCACCATCGGAGTCGGCATCGGGTTCGTCGTTGGTGCCATCGGCGTCGATGTCGACATCGTCGGCGTCTACATCATCGTACTGCTCGACGATCTCATCGGCCTGCTCGGCGGCGGTGGGCGAGGTGGAGCCCACGATAACACCGGTGATGATCACCACGGCGCCGCAGATGAAAATAAGCCAGGCGAGTACGGCGAACATCCGCCGCATCATGCGATTCCGAAAGGTGTTCATGATGGGGTACCTCGTAATTTTTGAAATCGGCAGGCGGCGCCAGTGTATGGTCAAGTTCAGAGGGTGGCAAGGTGAGCGGGCGGTTATTGGTTGTTGGTTATTAGTTATTGGTTGGTGGTGCTGCATGGAGGTGGGAGAAAGATGGACCCGGTGCGCTTTCCGATCCGGAAGGGGAAGGGTAGCCCGGGGGTTGGGTGCCGGGGGCGGGTGTTAGGTGTTCGGTGGTGGGTGGTGGGCGCTGGTCAAACAACGCGGTGATCATGCATGGTGGCGGCGTCGACGGGAGATGTTTTTGGTTGCGGAGGTGTTGTGATGAAGCGGTTGGTTGCAGTGGGAAGTGTGGGACTGTTGTGTTGTCTGCTGGTGGCGTGCAGCGCGGACGATGAGGTGGGTGCGAACGGGGAGAACGACGTCAACCAGCAGCAAAATCAGGACGATGGGGATGTAGTCGACGATGCCGATGATGGTGAGGACGTCGGTGAGGATGCGGGGGAAGACGCCGGGGGCGACGCCGATGTCGGCGAGCCGGATGCTGACGCCGGAAATGACGATGAGTACGAGCCTCCGGAGGGGATGGTCTTCATCGAGGAGGGGACGTTTACGCGGGGGTGTAACGTGGAGCTGGACGACGAGTGTAATGAGGATGATCCGGACTCCATCATCGGCTACAGCATTCCGTACAAGCATGAGAACCCGCCCCATGAGGTGACATTGTCGGCGTATGCCATCGACATCCACGAGGTGACCGAACAGCAGTACCAGGAGTGTGTGGACGACGGGGTGTGTGACGAACCGTTTTACGACGATATGTACGACGGGCACGGGCCGGACTATCCGGTGGTCAACGTCACCGCCGGCGATGCGATGGACTACTGTGAGTGGGCGGACAAGCGGCTGCCGACGGAAGCCGAATGGGAGAAGGCTGCGCGAGGCGACGACCAGCGTATCTATCCCTGGGGCAACGAAGAGCCGGACTGTGACCGGGCAAACTACGACGACTGCGGCGGGGAGATGACCCCGGTGGGCGAGCACCCGGCAGGGGCGAGTCCCTTTGGAGTCGAAGATATGGCGGGCAACGTGCGGAACTGGACGGCAGACTGGTTTGACGCCGAGGCCTACGATGAGGATCCGGTCACGGACCCGGAAGGCCCCGATTCGGGCAACACGCGAACGGTGCGGGGAGGCAGTTTCGCTCAGGGTGCGTCATCGCTCCGGACCTCCGCCCGGTACAGCATGGAGGGCGATAGCCCGGAGAGCTTTGGATTCGACACCGGATTCCGGTGTGCCAAGGGCGTGGAACAATAAAGCAGGATGGCTTTTGGAGGCGGGAGGGTTGTGCCCACATTTGGACTGTTCAACGTCAGCAGTCCAGTTGTAGGAGGCGCGGATGCCGAGATTTGTCACCGCCTTATTCGACGACGCCCAAAATGCCGAGGGAGCCGTAAAGGCGCTGAAGGTGCGGGGGTTTAAGGCCCCGGACATTCAGTTGATCGGTGAACAACGGGTCGCCGAGGGGTTTTTCGACCGGTTGTTTCTCAATGAGAACGGGGGGGGACCTCCCTCTGACGGGGTCAGTGTGATGGGCATCTCTCCGGGGGAGGTCGATGATTACACCGGTCAGATCGAAGGTGGGGGGGCGCTGGTGATTCTGATGTGTGAAGAACCGCGGATCCGGGAGGTGATCCGGCTGTTTGAGCGCCATGGTGCTTCTCGCGTGGCGAGCCCGGAGGGCGAAGAAGCACAGCGGTCCAAGAAAAAGCGAGGCGCCGTCCAGCCCGGCCGCAGCGAACAGACGGGGTCAAAGAAGTGGTTCCACGTCGTCGATATTGACGAGGAAGACCCACGCGAGGGGGCGAAATCGCATGCGGTACATGTGCATCCGCGCGAAAACATCCACCACCAGCGAAGCGACGAGATGCCGGGGGCACGCCCGTCGATCTCCCTGGAGCGATTCGAGCCCGACTTTCGGGTGCACTACGAGGAAAACTACGCGGAGAGCCCCTACTCATTTGACGACTGCAGGATGGCCTACCGCTACGGGCTGGCGCTTGGGGAAAACCCGCGGTTGCGGCGTCAACAGTGGGAGCAGCTCAAGCAGCACGCACGCCGTGGCTGGGAGGATCACGACGACCGCCCGTTCAGCGACTTTGAGGAGGCGGTGCGGTTCGGATGGCGCACGATGCGCCGGCAGTATCGCACCACCCGTTGGCGTACGTAATCATCAGTCCACCGGTTCGCAGTAGCCGGTCTGCACGCCGCGTTCGTCCTCGCCCGAGTAGGTGCGCTCGCCGCTGACGAAGAGCCGGCAGTCGCTGAGAAGATTCATCGTCGAGTAGTAAATGCCGTCGGGGATGGCGGTGAAGTCAAACCAGGCGTTGGGCACTTCGTGGATCTGGAGCACCGGTGGGGAGTCGAAGACGACCTGGTCGCCCGGCAGGGTGGTACGCATGACGCCGGCCGAAGCGTCCTCTTCGTAGTGCAAGTCCAGCGATTCGTCTTCGGGGTCGAACAGATATCCGAAGGCTTCGTCGGTGACCATGGCGAATTCTTCTTCGTCGTCGAAGTCGTAAGTTTCAACTTCCAGCAGAAGCTGTCCGGAGGGATCGAGGGTGACCAACTGGTAGTTGAATCCGCCGTAACTTTCGTGCTCGAGCTGTTCGACCATCTCGACCTCGCCGGATTCGTGGTCGTAGATAGCGACGGTGGTAAAGTAGACCGTCCAGTCCAGGCTTTCGAATTCCTCGGGGATGCTGTCCTCCTGATACATATCGGGCGCTTCGTTGGCGTACACAAAGAGGATGCGCCCGTCGTCGAGTTCGGCGAAGATAAAGTCGGCGATGCTGTCGTCGAATAGCTCACCGGAGCTGACGGAGGACCACTCCAGGGTTTCGACGTCGAAGGTCTGGCCGACGACGTCGTTGGGCTCGCGGCTGTGGGCGATGCCCAGTGCGAGCACGCCGCCATCATCAAGCCCGATGGCCTGGCTGTAGGCGGCGTTCATATCGGGCAGCGGAGTCCACTCGTGGGAGCTGGGAGAGAAGTGTTTGACCGAGCGTTTGCGGTCGCCGCGGTGGTCTTCACCGCCGACGACGAGCACGGAGGCGTTGGGAAGCTGGACGACCGAGGGATTGCGGCGGGTAGTTTCGAACTCGGTGGCCTCCACCTCAACGGTGTCTTCTTCGACGTTGAACACCTCCCAGGTGTCGCTGCGTCGGGCGCCGCCCTCTTCCTCGCGTTCGCTTCCCCCGATCAGAAGCACATGTTCATCGTCGAGCACCACCGACTGGTGGTTGAAGCGGTTGATGCTCATGTCGGCGCCGTCGACGAACTCTTCGCAATCCCAGAAGTCGGCTTCACAGCGTGGGATCAGGTCCTCGTCTTCGTCGATGTTGTCCAGAGCGTTTTCATCGTTGTTGTCGTCCTGGTTGTCGGCGGTCTCCGGGTCACCACAGCCGGCGGCGGCGACCAGGACAACGACAAAGAGAATGGCGGTCAGTTTCAGGTGTCGCATCGGTACTCCGGGGGGCGTTCACGCAGGTGTTACCGTCGGGGACATCGACGAACAGACATACATTTTCGGCGTTTGCGTTGCAATTGGTGGGTGGTTGTTGGTGGTTGGTTATTGGTTATTGGTTGGTGGCCCGTGGAGGTTCGTTGTTGGTTGTTTGTTGTTCGTTGATGCCCCGTGGAGGTTCGTTCGCCGGAGCGTAGCCCCGACCGACCGGAGGGCGCAGCCCGATGGGAGTTCGGGGATCGGAGGTGGTATTAACGGCGGTGGTTGTTCGTTATTGGTTGTTGGTTATTGGTGGTTGATCGTTCGGTGGCTTTCGATTCCGGATTAAATTCTGCACCATGGGGCTCAATCGCGTCGAAACCGTTGTCCCGCAACCTGAGAGGAGCCATGGTAGAGCTCGAAGTGATCGTCGGGGTGTTGATTTTGGCCGTACCGCCGGCGTTCGTGTTGTTTGTGGTGATTCTGGAGGTGGTGTTTCGGCGAAGCGACACCGGAAGGCTGTGGCGTCGGCTCATCGATGCAGAAAAGTCGGTCAAGAAGCGGCTGAAGAGAGTGGACCGGGAAATCAAGGGTGCGGAACGGCGGATGCGCGATGCGGCGAACACCTATGAGAACGGGTACGTCCGGCGGCTTTTGCGACGCCGGCCGATCCGGGATCTGAAGCCCTATGTGTCGGTGAGTATGTCCTGGTCGGCGCTGGCGAATGCGGGGATTACGGATCTGGAGAAGTTTATGAGTTTTCGGGGCAACTTCCGGCAGTTGCGGGGGATCGGGGAGTCGCGAAGCCAGGCGTTGCGCCAGGCTCGCCGCAAGCTGAGCGAGGAGCTGGCGGAGTCGACGCTGCCGATGCCGACGCTGAGGGGACCGGGTACGCTGGAGTACGAGGTGGTGACCACGGCGCTTCGAAGTGCCCGTCTGTACGGCACGGTCCGCCCAAAGATGGAAAAGGTTGAACAGCGGCAGGAGGAGCTCAAACAGTTCCGGCCGGGTTCGCTGGGAGTGCGGTGGAAGCACTGGTTTGGCGACCGGGAGGGGTTGCAAAACCAGCTTCGCGATTGTGTCGACGAGTTCACCCCGCTTGCCGATCAAGAGGCGCCGCAGCTTGAACAAATGGTGCACGACACGGGGATGGACGACGACTACGACCGACTCGGCGAGCTGTATCAGGAGCACGAACAGACGGTCAAAAAGTTGCTGAATCGGTCGACGAAGCGGGACGTGCGGGGTGCGTTGCGCCCGGTGGGGGCGGCGGCGATGCGGGCCGCAGAGGGGTTCGACGACGAGGAGGACTTCTGTGACCGGGCGCTGGAACCGCTGGTGGCGAAGCTGGGCTACAACCACCGTCGCGAACACACCATTACCCGGCGCATCGGAAGCCGCGAAAAGTCGATGTACGTCGATTTCTTCTTGCTCGACGAGTACAACAGACCGCTGGCGGTGCTGGAGGCGAAGCGCAATATCCGCACCGATCGCGAACTGGAAGATGCGCGCAAGCAGGGGCTGTCCTACGCGTTGTTCGAGGAGGTCAAACCGGTGCTGGTGGCCGCCCCGGAGGGGCTGTGGGTGTATGAGCGGCACGGTCAAGAACTGGAGTTTTACCGGAAGTTCGACATTGAAGAGGCGTTCGAAAAGATCGGTGAACTCAGGGGACTGGTCGATCAGATTGCTGCCGGGGCGAAGCAGCGTACGGCCGCAGGGGCGCATGGATGATTGAACCGCATCACCAACCGAGGCTGGGCTGGGGACTGCTGGGGCTGGGAGCGGTGATGATGATCACCTCGTTTGTGCTCGCCGGCGGATTCGGCATTGCGGCGCCGGTGGTGCACAACGTCTTGCAGGTCGGCGGGTTCGTGATGGCATTGGCGGGGATACTGCTGATTGCGGGGCTGTTTTTTCCCGGTGATGATGGGGGCACCGAAGACTGACCCGGGAAAGTGGACGGCCGGTGTCTAGAATTGTGAAGCGGTTGTTTCGCCGTCAGTCCGTACAGACGAAGAAGGGGGGTACGATGAGAGGTTTGATCCGATGGGGAGTTCGCATCTGTGTCGTAGTGTTGGTGTTGGCGCTTGTGCCTGGCACGGTGGCCGCTGACGAGCCGGACCGCGCCGATCTCGACGAGCAGTGGGAGCAGCGCTATGACCGTGTTGACCAGCCGCGCACCAATTACAGCTATCGGACGCGCTTCGGGCAGCGCAGCCACCGCACAGCGGTGAGCCCATATCACCACATCCGGGATGCGAGGGGGTATTTTCACGTCGCACCACTTCTGGGAGCGCCGGGGTTGTTCGGTGACGTCACCGTCGCCGATGAGACCACGGAGCTGGATACCGGGCCCTTGCAGTCGCTGCAGGACATCAACCTGACCGCCGGGGTGGCCTTCGAAGTAGGCTATCGCAATGTGGGGGTCATCGGTGATTTCCGCCACTTCAACGGCACCATCGTCAACGGAGCCGACCGCTTCGATCTGGAGACGTTCGTCAGCAACGTGGCGGTGAACTTCAACTACGAGGTGTTGCCCGTTCTTCAGCTTGGGCCGGTGGCGGGGGTTCGGCACTTCTATGCGCGCGCCGGGGCCACAGACGGTGACGACAATGCGGAGTCTGTGGTTCGTAACCAGTGGCTCGACCCGATTGTGGGAGTGAACGGCCGGTTTAACTTCGCGGACCTGGTGTATCTGCCGTTTCACGCCGACGTCGGCGGGATCGGCTACGGCTCCGAGATCACCTGGCAGGGCTATGCCGGGGTGGGGGTGTCGCTGAAGCGGATGGACATCGAGCTTGGCTACCGGGCGTTGTATGCGGACTATCGGGGCGATGAGTTGGACTATGATCTGCTGGAGGCGGGGCCGACGTTGATGACGCGGTTTCGGTTTTAGGTGGGTGAAATGTTCTGGTTTGCGAGGGGCCCCTCCGCCTTCGCTTGCGCTCCGGCACCTCCCCACTCGTGCCTCGTGGGGAGGGAAGCCGTGTAGGCGTCGGGGAGCTTCTGGTTTGCGACGGGCCCCTCCGCCTCACATTCGTTCGGCACCTCCCCACTCGTGCCTCGTGGGGAGGGAAGCCGTGCAGGCGTCGGGGAGCTTCTGGTTTGCGACGGGCCCCTCCGCCTCACATTCG
>SKMT01000235.1 GCA_007120915.1 Myxococcales bacterium
AGCAGGAACCTGCTCCCCAAGACATCGGCCTCGCCCACGTTGAACACGGCGACGATGTAGACCTGGCGGAGTTGATTGCCGAGGCTTACGACGAAGACGAAGACGATATCCGGGATATGGCCGGCCAACTTCGCACCCTGGAAATAACGAGCATCCGCTACAAAGTTGAAGACAATGACCTGACATTCGACGTCCCGGACATCGAATTGCACGTCGGCCCCCTGGGAATGGAAGACAGTGACGATGAGGACGCAATCTATCTGACCACTATCCCCAGTACCGACGCCGGCACCGATGCCGACGGCACCGCAGAGGTCTCCGAGGAAGACCGCGAGGCCTCCTCAGAGCTGTTCAAACAGCTCGAATTTGCGGCCGTCGCCGGGCTGGAACCCAAGATTCGCGAAGGCCAGTACGTCCCTCCCTCCGGCGATGCGGAAGTAGAAGTGACCATTGACCTCAGAATCCAGGCCAATCCGCGCGATGGACTCTAAGATGACTCGCCCCCCGACGACGGTGCTACTCCTCGCCGCCCTTCTGGTCGCCACCGCAGCGTCGGCACTGTTCATCAGCGGTGTCGGCGCCGAGGAGACGCCGCAGCAAGACGACGAACCGACCCAACAGCAGGACGACGAAGTCTTCGATGACCGTCCCATCGTCGACGGCATCACCGTGCTGTATCGGGGAGTGTTGCAAAATGCCGATGGCGATCCCGTCAGCGGTGTCTTTGAGCTGAGCTTCAATCTGTATCACGGGAGCATGTCCGCCGATCCCATCTGGACGGAAAACCACTACGTCTCGGTGGTCGACGGGCGCTACCAGGTTGCTCTGGGCAGCGACACCGCGCTGGGAGCACATCTGCTCGCCGGGGAGCGCTGGCTCGGCGTGGAGTTGCAGGGCGAAGATGAACTGCTACGCGACCAACTGACCGTCGACACACCCGACGGTAAACCACTCGAAGAAACCGATGCAGGTGAATCGGTCTCCCACGCCGACATCGCCGACCGTGCCGCCGAAGCAGAGCGCGCCCGCGTCGCCGAAACCGCTGAGTCCGTCGGCGACATGACCGCCGAAGAGATCCGCGAACAGACCGAGCAGGCGCTCAGAAGACTCGGCGAACACGTCTCCGATCCCGATGCCCACTCCGCGGCCGCCGGTTCCTCCATCGGCTCCACGCGCCGCAGCGCCGGTGACGAAGCCGGCGGCACCGGCGGAACCTCCTACGAGATTACCTGCCCCGAGGGCTACGTCGCCACCGGCATCCGCGGTGGCGCCGGACGTGTCGTCGACAGCATCACCGTTCTTTGCAGTCCCCTCGAATAGTCCCCAATGACAACGGTCTTCCCAACACGGGCCGCTGCTGTGGCGACAGCGACAGCGCTGCTGTTGGCTGCTATCGGGTGCTCCCAACCCGAAACGGTCGAACAAAAACCAGCGCCACAGCCACAGCAACAAGACCCTGCTGGCAGCGAAGTCCCCGACCAACTCCAGCCACAACCCACCGAACTGGCCTCGGTGCCCCCCGATGCCGACGACCTCGACCGGTTCATCGCCGATCTCGACACCGAAGGTTCACTGGTCGCCCACATCGAGACCGACCACGGCACCCTCGACTGCGAATTGTTCGAAGAGAAGGCCCCGGTGACGGTGGCCAATTTCGTGGGCCTGGCACGGGGGCTGAAAGCGTACGTCCATCCCGCCACTGCGGAACCAATCTCGGGGGTGCCCTTCTTCGATGATGTGACGTTCCATCGGGTGATCCCTGAGGTGCTCATTCAGGCCGGCGACCCCACCGGGCAGGGTCACGCCACCCCGGGCTACACCATCCCCGATGAAATCGTCGATGAACTCTCCCACGACGCCCCGGGAATGCTAAGCATGGCCAACCGTGGCCCCGACACCGGCGGCAGCCAGTTCTTCATCATCGAAGGTCCCCAGCCTCATCTCGACGGCCACCACACCATCTTCGGGCAGTGCGAACCCAAGCAGGTGATCCGCTCCATCTCCCACGTTCCAACCCGCGCGATGAGCGAACCCACCGAGCCCGCCCCCACCATCAAGTCGATTACAATCCGTCGTTTCTGAGGCGGTCAGGCCACCGTCGTGCCCAGTTGGGGTCGCAGCGACAGGTAGCGCTCGCTGAGCGAATACTCCACCAGCGCTTCCATTCGCCGGTCTACAGACCGCTCGGAGATGCTGCGCGGCTCGTCGCGCAAGCACTCCCGGGCAACTTCCAGGGAATCGCAAAACAGTAGCCCCACCCGGTTCGCCGAATCCTCCACCGACTCGATCCAGGGGCCGATGTCCACCTCGTCACCGTCGCGGGTCAACTGCTCGACACAGTTCTTCAGCTCCTGACGATCTGTCCCTTTGATGTTCTTCCTCAGCTCTTTGTAGGCCTTTTTATAGGTTTTCTGGTCGCCGAACTTGTCGGCGAGCCCCGTCTCCGGGCGCACCAGCGCTACCCCAAGCAAGAAGAACGCCTTCAGATCGTTGAGCGGTCGAATCGCCGCCAGATAAAACGGGTCCAGATACAAAAACAACTGCTTGGCGACCACGAAGGCGATGTGACGCTCCCGACCGGAACCGAGCAATTCGTCACCCACGATCAGCCCTCCCTTCGCCAGCGCACCGTTGATCAGCCCCCGCTGGTCCGGTCGCCGCCACAGCGTCGGCAGGTCGACATAGCCCAGCGCCGCACCGATGTCTTTGTAGATATTGACCAGCGCCAGCGGCTCCGACATGTCGACATCGTCGCGCCATCCCAACCCAAGCTGGCGACGACTCTCCCCGACCCACTGCTCCAGGCCCTGCTTCAGAAGCGAGAAGCAGTTGTTGAGCGTCGAGCTCATCCCCTGCGCGAAGATGTGCCGCTTGAGCATGCTGGGATTGATCTGGCCCTGAATCGACTGGAAGGTCTTGCTTTCGAACCGCTCCAGAAACTTCGCCGGCTTCGCGTCCAGCCGGGTGCCCATCGCCTGGAGAGCCCGAAACATACAAAAGGCCTTGTCGACCTCTTCGCGGCGCAAATACACCCGGCCGATCCGGTCAATCCAGTCCGTGTTATCCGGATGTTCGCTGATCAGCACCCGCAATTGCTCGGCGGCCACATCCAGATGCTCTTCTCGATCTTCGGCAAGTTCGACGATGTGCTGGCGAATGTCATCGCGCCCCGGAGCATATTCGACGGCCTGGCTGTACGCGAAGATGGCGTCATCGATTCGCTGCAAATGCTCCGTATACAGGTCGCCGAGCTTCTCCCACAGCACCGCCATCAGGTGGTCGTCGGTGTCCGGCTCCTCAGCATTGGTGCTGATCAGCTCGACGTAGGCTTCCTCCAGGCTGTCCCAGTCCCGCGCATCCACCAGAATCGCCGTGATGGCGGTGAACGCATCGAGGCGCGTCGGATCCCACTGCAGCGCTTTGTTGTACCCGGCGAGCGCTTTTTCGGGCTCCCATAGCTTCTGTCGGGCCACGTCGCTGGACTGGATCAGATATTCGGCCTTCTGTTCCGGGTCATCGGCGAGCAGATGCAGTGTAAACAATCCTCGGCATACCCGGCGCCAGTCTCCCAGCTCACCGGCAACTTCGACGATACGAGCGATGGCCTCTTCGTTTCGAGGCCACTCATTGACCGCCTCCTCGAAGGTATCGAGCGCCCGGCCCGGATCGTTGAACTTCTCGATCCAGTCTTCCCCCAGCCCCACCAGCGCCTGGGAACGAGCCTGCACCTCATCGAGCCCCCGAATCAGCTTCAGTCGCGCCTCGACCACATCCCCCGGATCCCCCACTTCGGCGACCACTCGAAGAAGCCCGGTCAACGCCTCTGTGTCTCCCGGTTGCTTCACCAGCGCCTTCTCGTAGGCCATGCGTGCCTGCTCGAAGTCACCCTGCCCCTCGTACAACTGTCCGATCTGGCGGTACAACTCGGCGAGCTCGTCGTCCTGAAGCTGTCCCCGGTGGTTCAGCAACATCAACCGGGCGACCTCCAGCGCCTCTTCATAGTTGTCGTGCTTCGAGAGCAGCTCCGACAGCTTCAGCGCCACATCCATATCCCGGGGCTGAAGCTGTGCGCTGCTTCGATACGCTTCGACAGCCTGCTCTTCGCGGCCCTGGGCCAGGTAGGCGTCGCCCAACTGCTCATACAGCCAAGCATTCTCCAACCCGCTTCGTTGCGACTCCCCCCCCTGAAGCACCATCTCTAATTCGAGCCGAAGATCGTCGATCTGCTCGCGTTGCACCAGTTGTTCGACCTGGTCGCGTAGTTCATCGAATCCGACGACCGATTCATCAAACTCCAGGTCCTCGACGAGTGCCTCAATCTCCATAACCGGCTCCACACTGACGGGTTGCACGGGTCGATGGCGCCGCGCGAAGGTGCCGTCCACAGCGGTGAACGGGCGGCGCTGATCGAAAGCAGGGCAACGAATTAGTCGGAAAATTCCGCTTCCAGGGTCACCATTTTAGATTGACCCGGTTCTACGTCAACCACGCGCACGGCTTTCTTGTTGCCCTGCTGACGCAGACTCAGCTCATAGCGCCCCTTCTGAAGTTCGAGCTGCTGTCGCATCTCATCGGATCGGCGTTGGCCATCTACGTACAGCGTACCCCAGGGGATCAGCGTCACCGTCACTTCTGCCGGTTCGTCCGCCGCATCGCCGGAGTCTTCAGGCTGGCGTTGTGGCTTCTGCTCCACATGCTCCTCGACCGCCTCGACCGCCGAGTTGCGGGCGTTGACGACGGCGTCGCCCAGAGCAGCGGCGGCATCGGCGACCTCTTGTTTACCGGCGTCATCAGACTGGTCGTGCGACGGTTGTGCTTGTTGCTGGGACGCCCCTTCCGGTTGCTCAGCCGGTGGGTTCGGAGGCTGTTCATCAGACTGCCCGGCACTGTGGTGGGCGATGACCACGGCCGTCACGACCACAAACAGCACCAGTGATCCGGCGGCGGCGACGCGAAACCAGTGGTTCTTCCCGACCAACGGCACCGTTTTTTTCTGCCGACTTTGGGGCGGAACCTCTTCGTTTTTCGTGGCGGTGGTCACGCAGTCTTCTTCGGAATCCAGTGGCGTAATCGCCTCGGTGCACACCGAGGGAAACTGCGCGACGTCTTCATCCTGTCCGACCGTTCCACCGACGGTGTCCAGTTGCAGCGTCGGTTTGCCCACCGTGGCAGCCTCCGGTTGGGCGTCGGCACTCCAGGAGGTGGACTCTGCCGCTTCGCGGAGTGCTTCGACAAAGGCGAGCACTGACTCGTGGCGCCGGGTCGGATTCTTGGTCAATGCCTGCAGAAACACCTGTTCGAACCGCTGGGAGACCTCCAGGTGGGGATTGTACGCTCTCAGCGGCAACGGCTCGTCGTTGCAGTGGCGCATCGCCGTGTCCACCGGGCCCGTGCCTTTGAACGGGTTGTGCCCGGTGAGCATCCGGTAGCCCACCAGCGCCAGCGCGTACTGGTCGGCACGCCAGTCGGCGCTGTTGCCAAGCAAAAACTCCGGGGCCAGATACTGGGGCGTACCAATCAGCATTCCCGTCTTCGTCAGGTCCAGATCATCGACCAGCTCTCCCTCCAGCGCTTTGGCAATCCCGAAGTCGATGACCTTCACGAATTCCTGTTGCCCCGCCCGTTCGACCAGCATGATGTTGCGCGGTTTGACATCCCGGTGGATCAGCCCCCGGTCGTGCGCGTCGGCCAGGCTGGCGGCGGTCTGTTCGAGAATCGACAGCGTTCGCTCCACCCCCAGCGTCCCTTCGCGACACAGCAATTGATGGACGGTCATCCCGTCGAGAAACTCGGTGACCAAAAACAGATACCCCGTCGCCTCGTCGACGCCGAAGTCATAGACCACCACCGTGTTGGGATGATTCAGCCTGGAGGTGGTCTTCGCCTCGGCGCGAAACCGCTTCTCCACGGTGGGGTCGTCGGCCTTCCAGGGCAGAAGCACCTTCACCGCACAGCGGCGTTGCATCGAGATCTGCTCCGCGTCAAACACCGCACCATAGCCCCCTTTGTCCAAAAGCTGCTTGAGACGAAACCGACCTGCGATCCGTTGGCCTTCCAGTTGTTCGAGTCCAACTCGCATCGGCACCCTCCGGTTGTCGAATCTGCGGGGCCCCCTACGACACACCACACCGGGACATCCCGTCGGTGATCACCGCCGACAACGACAGACCAGCGAAACCCTTCTGCGACCACCCCGAATACCTGTTGTACTGCTTAGCTCGACGGTAGCACCTGGGGCGCGGGCTGCAAAGGAACACCTCCCATGTGACACTGACCAGCCTGGTTGATACCATCGTCGTGTAATACCACTCTCGGCACACTTCGCTCGCTTACCGACTTTCGCAGGTCATCGATACAACCACTGAGGTTCGATATGTCTCGACTTATGATGCAACTTGCTATCGGCTGTTCGGTAGTGCTGCTTCTGGTTGCTGCCTTTGGCTGCGGTGGTTGTGAGGACACCAGTGAGGGGCAGGCCCATCAGGATGATGCCGGCACCGATCTACCCGACGCCGATGACGATACAGACGGGGACGGCCTCGACGCCGAAGTCCCAGACGCCGACGATCCGGACGCCGATACCGACCCCGATGCAGATGACAACGGCGCCGACGATGACTGTCCACTGGCCTATCAGCAAGAGTGCGATGGGGAATGCATCTCCACGAACACCGACATCGACAACTGCGGAGACTGCGGCGAATCCTGCGAAGGGGAACAAGCCTGCGTGGGAGGCGAATGCACCACCGAGTGCATGGGCAATCTGCAGTTGTGCGACAACGCCTGCGTCGATTATTCGCTCGATGCCGACCATTGTGGAAGCTGTGGCAATGAATGTGCCGACGGCGAAGGATGCTCCGACGGCGAATGCGTCCCCACCGCCGACCTCGACCCCGGTCCCGACGAATGCGACGACTCAGGCCCACCGATCGAGGTCGACACCGACGACGATTTCGACGCCTGTGCCGGCGACCTCGCCCAGGGTACCTTCCTGTGGGCTCTGTGCACCTGCGAGGATCTGGTCACGGAAGACGAATTTCTCACCGATGGCTTCGACTCCACCAGTGGTCCCTACCAACCCGGTGGGCTCGGCGCCGGAGTGGGAGTGAATGGAAACCTCTTCGTCGAAAGCGAAATGGAAATCTGGGGCCCCACCTACGTGGGCGAGCCCAGCGGCGCCTTCATCGAGGACGAAACCGAAATCCACCAGCAGTTCCGCATCGGCGGTGACCTCGACTCCTCGGATACCTGCGAGGTTCACGACGACACCCACATCGCCGGTGACATCGACGCTTCCGGCGATCTGGATATCGCCGGCGATCTGTACAGCCCCCCCGGCGCCGACCGAACCGGCACTATCAACTACGCCGATCTAATCGAACAGCCCGTCAGCGTCCCCCCACCCTGCGGGTGTAACTCCGAGTCGGTGATCCCCATCGACGACATCGTCTCCTCGGCTCAGTCTCCTGACAACGACAATGCCCTGATCGGGCTGGACGAAGACGCCTTCAGCGGCAGCGACGCCGAAGAACACATGATCCTGCCCTGCGGCGAGTATTACCTCTCCGAGATCACCGCCGACAGCGACGTGACCATCATCGCCGAGGGCCGTGTGGTCCTGTATGTGGACGGGGATATCGACCCCGGAGGAGAACTGACGCTTTTGCCCGGCCCCGAAGGCGAGCTCGACATTTTCATCGACGGCGATGTCGACGGAAATGACGGGCTTACCCTCGGGTCGCCGAATTATCCCGCCTCCACCCGCATGTATATCGGTGGCGACGACGGCATGACACTCAGTGACGAAACCCAGATTGCCGGCAATATCTACGCCGTCCCCGGAAAGCTTTTGATCGAGGACTCCATCGATGTCTTCGGAGCACTCTACGCTCAGGAGGCGGCTTTCGAGTCGGAGCTGTCAATCCACTACGACCGCCAGGTCACCCGCAGCGGTGAGGATTGCCCTGACGATGACGACGATGACGACAACGGAGATGACAACGGCAACGGCGATGACGACGTCTGTGCACTGGAAGATGAAACGTGCGACGACGACGAAGACTGCTGTGCCCCGTTGTTGTGTGACGATACCACTGGCACCTGCCGGCTGATGGAGTGTCAACCGTCGGGCGAACCGTGCGTGGCGAACGACGAGTGTTGCAGTCTTACCTGTGCCCTCGACAGTGACGGCGACGGCACCTGCGTGGCGGGCTAATCCACCGGGTCGCTCTCTGAAGCGTCATCGTGCACTACTCGCCCGTCGACACGCCACCTGCCCAGGCTCAGATCCTC
>SKMT01000654.1 GCA_007120915.1 Myxococcales bacterium
GCCGACGTCGATCTGTGGATCTCCGATTTCGACGTCTACACCGACGATGACGGGCTGCACTGGGAGGCGACCATCCACAACGACGGGCCGGACGATGCCGATCAGTTCGATGTTAGCTACGTGGTAAACTCCTCCGATCCCATCGGGCCCGGCGACGTCGAAGATGACCCGTTAACCGGCCAGATGGTCACCGTTTCATCACTGGCGGCCGACAGCCAGGTCGACATCGACGGCACCATCCCCGAGATGCGCTCCGTAGGCGCTGGCGAATACGACAGTTGGATCTTCGCCGACACCTACGAGGTCAACGACGACGAAAATACCGGGACCAACCCGGCAGGCCCCGAAACGGTGACGGTGTCCGATGACATCGAACAAGGCTACGAAGCGGACCTGGCTGTCGAGACCTTCGACGTCATCGGCGGCGACGGGGAGGCGACCTTTGTGGCGACGCTGACCAACCACGGGCCCGGTCCCTCCGGCGTGTTTTACGCGGACATCTTTTTTGATCGTTCCGCCCCCCCCGCCGCAACCGATGTGGGCGACGAGTTCAAATCTTACCAACCGATCGACCCCGGCGACACGGTCGGTCTGTTTGCCACCTACTCGATGGACGACGGCACCAATGATGGCTGGCTCGATATCGATCCCGGTTTCACCGACGATCCCGATACCATCAACAACCTCGCCGGCCCCGTCACCTACACCGTCGATGACGACTGATGTTGCCCCGGGCAACAACCCCAGATAGCTGCCACTCTGCTCTGCGCGTACGTGGTTTTCCCGCCCCGTGAGGTACCGAGGTAACCAATGAAGATTGCCGGCTCCCCCAGCAAGTTCGCCCCCCCCCGGTTCGCCGTCGCCCTGACGGCGGTACTCATCGTCGTGACCGCCGCCGTTCACATGATGGGCTGCGGACTGATTCAGGGGATGCAGGACAACGAATGTGGTGGCGACGGCCTGCTGGAGTACGATGGAGAATACGCACTGCCTGGCGACCCCTGCGGGCCCTGCAACGAAGATATCCTGGTGTGCGGTGACGACAACGAGCTGACCTGCGAACCCGGCAACACCCGCTGCGACGCGCCGGCCAATTTCGATGCGGAATCCACCACCGACACCGTCGAACTGACCTGGGAGCACGTCGAAAACGCCGCGGAATACCGACTCAGCCGCGACGGCGAAGACCTCGCCACCGTCGAACCCGACGGTGCCACCCCCGGCGATGCCCTGGGCTATACCGATGATGACGCCGACCCGGGCCGCCACGCCGCCCCCGCCGATCTCGAGCTTTCTGTCTCCGGAGATCGCAGGGAAGTCACCCTCTCCTGGACCACCCCCGACTCCGAACCCGGCACCACCCACGACTACGAACTGGTCGCCTACTACGAACAGCCACAGTCCCACCAAAGCAGTGCTGTATATGCCGAGGCCGGTCGGCTCCCCGGTGACAACGACGGATATGAGTACCGATGGGGCGTCGACGACGATGATCCCGCCGACTGGAGCAGCGATGGCATCTTCACCAGCGGCGACGAACACATGGTAGACCACGATGTCGACCCGGCTCAGTGGCCGGAAGTCTCCGTCGACTCCCTGCAGGCCACCGACGGCGACGGCGGATGGGATGTCGAGCTGCTCGTCGAGGATGCCACCGCTTCGGTACCCATCAGCACCTTTGAAGTACGCGCTGTCTCCACGGACTCCGGCGAATCTGTCGGGGGCGAAGCCGCCAGCGAAACCTGGCAGCCCGACGTGGAGGGATTCTCCGTCGAATGGCTGCGCAAACTTCCCGACGAAGACGAAGACGACTTCGAGTCGCTCGCCGAGACCGATGATATCGGTGCCGAACAGACATCCGACGGGAAATATGCTCCCGAAAGCCCACTGGAGTTCGCCGATAAACTCCCCGAGCTGCCCGATGAGTATACCTACCGTGCGGTGCTGAAACTGCAGGACTACTATCAGGTCGGCGATGAAGAGTTGCAGCAACAAGTCAGCGTCGAAGCTGAAGATACCGGGTATCGGGGCAAACCTGCCGTTTTTGTAGGGGCCTCGGAGACGGGAGCGAGTTGGCGCATTGATCCAGACGGCGAGGGTAAATGGGATTACGACACCGACCAGGATGCCGTCCACGCCACCACCGCCGGTCCCGATACCGATGTCTATATTGGAACCGCCTCATTTGGCAGTGAAAGCACTGTCCAGGAGTCACTCATCAGTCTTGATTCCTCCGACGGCACTGACAACTGGGAGGTCTCCTGGCCAAACAGTCGAATTGTCGACCTCGAACTCTGTGAAGATAACGTACTGATCGTCGCTGAAGATGACGCTACGATTTCACGCGTCGACCCCACCGATGGATCACGCGATGACATTGTCGAACTCGATGACACCTCCGTTACAAGTATTGCGGTCGACTCCAGTTGCAACGTCTTCACCGCCAGCGATGATGCCTATGTTCGTCATATCTCCTTCGATGACGACTCCCCGTATTGGCAACATACTATCAGTTCTGATGAAGACGGCTCGATGTCCAGTGGCCAACTCGGTGTGACATCCGCAGGGCATCTCATCGTCGCTGCCACACACTCCTCCGCGCTGAAGCTGCACATTCTCGACCCGCAAAACGACAGTCTCCTCTCCAGTTATGTCGTGCCGGAAGAAGAGCCCGACCACAATTTTGGTGCATTCAACGATCTGGTCGTAGACCACAAAGACCGGATCTACGTGGCGTTTCACGAATGGCGACTCATCGAAAACGCATTTGACACGAATGTCCCTGCCTATGAGGGATACATCCATGTCTACGAATACGACGACTTTTCCGATGCCCCCAACAAACTGGCTGCCCACCACCACCCAGCAGGAGACTGGGGTGAAGATGGCTTCTTTTCTTCAGCAATGATCCACACCCTGGCAGTCGATCCGCTGGGCCACCTGTACTACGGAACACGTAGCCCGGGAGAACGGGTTTACCAGCTTCCCGGTGTCGATACGAAGATTGCTGACAGTGATGCCTGGAGTTCCCCTAATTGGGACTTCGACGAGTATTCAACGCCCAATCCCAATCCGGACAACCAGGATCCAGATACCGGGGGCCCCGAAGACTGTCTGACTGACCCGGACGAGTTTAGCTGTGTCCACGTCCGTGATATCACCGTCTCCCCCGGCAGCTACGCCGCCTTCCCCGACGCCTGGGACGACGTCCTGGATCGCCTCGACGACAGCGACGACTGACCCGTTCAAGGCGCCAGCCGATAGCCCTCATCGTCCTGTTCGTCATCCTGTTGATCTGACGCCCCGGGCATCGCCCAGTCCTCATCTTGTTGGTCCGGCTGTTCGTCCGGCTGTTCGTCAGGCTGATCTTCTGGCTGGTCATCGGGCTGTTCTGTCTCATCGTCAGGCTCATCATCCTGCCAGGGCGGCTGAGGCGATTCGGCACGTTGCCGCTCCTGCGGCGGTGGGCTGTCGGCCTGTGGGGGCTGTTCTCGCTCTTCGTCGGCCTGCTCTAGCTCCACGCTGATCTCGTCGCCCTCCGCCCCGTCGATGATCACCTCTTCGCTTTCGTAGCCCGGGTGCTCGACGTTCACCGCCAGCGGCTCGCCCTCCTCCAGCTCAATTTCGGTCGGCGTAGTCCCCAGGGTCGCACCGTCTTTATCCAGAAGTGTTGCATCCGACGGCGAGGACTCGATGGCAACTTCTCGAACTTCCGGCTGCTCTGGTGGCGCGTCATCGACCTCCGGCTTCTGCTGCGGCTCATCGGGCTGATCGTCAGCCTCGGCCTCGGCGACCGCCTGCTGCTGGGTCGGCTCCTGCTGGTCCGGTTCATCGGAACTGAAAACAACCACCACCAGCACCGCCAGGGTCACCACGATGGCCACCGCCAACGCCCCCAGCGCTTTGACCGGCCAACTGCTGCCGAAGGCCGCGCTAATGGTGTCCACCCCCAGCGACTGCGACACGGAGCCGGTATCCCCTCCGGGCGGCTCCTGTTTGTCGACAGGATCACCACCGCTGGAAGTCCCACCGAACTGGGCCTCCGTTGCTGCCGTGCCCGATACTCCCCCTGCAGCCTCCGTATCGAGCCGATCCGGGTGAAACCGCACCGATTCCGGATCCACCTGTGCGAGGGCCTTGGCAAATTCGGTCCCCGTCGCAAATCGCTCTTCCGGATCGAAGGCGATGGATCGTTCGATCACCTCCCCAAGCGGCCCTTCGAGCAGCTCCGGGGCAATCTCGAATTCTCGGCTGATATGCTTGATGGCTGCCTGATACGCCGTCTCTGCGACGATGACACGCTGGCCGGTCAACGCCTCCACCAGAATCAGCCCCATCTGGTAGACATCCATCTGCGGGCAGATCTTCTGATCTTGCAGATACTCCTGAGGCAAATAATAGGGCGTGCCCGTGAACGCGTCCGTTTTCGTGAGCCTCTCGTCGACATCCTCGTGAACATGAGCGATTCCGAAATCGACGATCTTCAACTGCTCACTGCTGGTGCCTGGCCGGGTCAAAAACAGGTTCGCCGGCTTCAGGTCTTTGTGCACTACCCCCTCGCGGTGTGCCTCACCGAGCCCCTCCAACGTCTGAACAAAAAGCGGTAGCAGCCGCTTGCTGTCGATATAGCCCTTCTGTTTAATCTCCCGGTCCAGATCCTTGCCCTCCAGAAACTCCATCATCATGTAGGGCTGTTCGGACTCGTCGAGCACACCGAAGTCGTAGATCTCGATGACGTTGGGATGGCGGATCTTCGCCGCCAGGCGGGCCTCCCGAAGAAAGCGCTTGCGGATCAACTCTACCTGCTGGCCCCCCTGGGAGAGCTGCTCGATGTTCAACACCTTCAGCGCGATGGGTCGCTCGATGGTTCGATCAAATGCCTCATAGACCACGGCGAATCCGCCCTCCCCCAGCGGTTCTCGCACCTCGTAGCGGTCATCGATGACATAGCCCGGCTCAAACTCATCGGGTTCGACGTCTGAATTCTCACTTGTCATAGCGTTGGTCTGCCCGGGACTGCACAATGAGGTAATTCTACAACTGCATGTCGATGTTCCACCCTATTCAATGAGGTGAGCCCCGGAAGTGCAAGTGGGGCATTTTTTCGTTCCCGCAGGTCTGGTATGGATACACCATCAAAGTGGAACTGCCCGATGCACTTGCTGTGAGGCTGAATTATGACTGCTGTACGCACTGCGGTGACAATTGTTACATCGGTGTTCGTACTGTCGATCTCCACGCTCGGGGCCATCCCCGCTGCCGAGGCCGGTGAAAAGGATGTGACCGACCGGCAGCAACAGCTCAACGACCGGGGTGTGGAAGCCATCGAAGATGGTGACTACGACAAAGCCGTCGAGTTATACGAATCGTCTCTGGAATTGGGACAGCTCAACATCATCCATGCCAACCTTGGACGGGCTCACCAACTGGCCGGCAACTGCGAGCAAGCAGATAAGCATTTTGCGCGGGCTCTCGATGCCCCTGCTGTCGATGCGCCTCCCCCGGAGGTGATCGAATCGACGCTCGACGATTATCGCAACGAACTTCAACAGGACTGCCCGGGCTTTCTGAAGATCGACTGTTCTCCCGAAGAGTTAGACCTCTTTATCGACGGTGATGGCCCCGAAACATGCTCGGGCGACCGCCGCGAGAAGATGCCCGGTGACTATGACCTTCGCGGCGAGTACGACGATCACAGCGTCGAAACCTCGGTCACCGTCAACGCACTCACCACAGCCCGCGCCGAACTGCAGCTTGACGATAAGCTCGACGACACCGTCGAGCCTCCTCCCACTGTCGATGACCCCTCCCCCACCGTTCCCGCCTGGACATGGCTGGCAGCAAGCGGCGTCGCCATCACCGGCGGCGTACTGCTGGACACCGTCCCCCAGCAGGCGCGAAACTACGAGGTCAATGCCATCAACTTCGTGCCCGTTGGCCTCTACGCCGCCGGCGCCACGATGGCATTCATCGGCATCCGCGGAATGTTTTAGTCTCTCGATCCCCTTAGCTCTTCTGCTTCACAACCGGTCCATCCCCCCTTTCCACTGCCAGCGACTCCAACCCTCCATGCTTCGTCGCCCCGTCACCATCTTGCCGTTGCTCGTCGTTTTGGTCGCCTGCTCGCCCTTCGGCCAGGTCACCGACGACGACCGTCAGTGGACCGACGACTACGTCGAAGCGACCCGCTACGACTCCGACGAAGCGCGTGAGAAGCTCGCCGAACTCGCCGAGACCGCACCGAACGACGAGAAGCGCCGCGACGCCGAGTTCGACAAGGCCCGCAAGGCATTACGCGCCGGCGATGTGGAAGCCGCCCGCGCCGGCTTCCAGTCGCTGTGGGACGAACAGATCGACGACAACACCGCCAGCCGGGCGATCTACGAGCTGGGCCGCATCGCCGCCGAGCATGACCAGGACTACGACCAGGCCCGCCGGCTGTTGCACACCGCCATCGTCGACACCACCCCCTGGGCTGGCTCCGAGCTGGCGCTGCGGTTTCTGGTTCGCACCGAGCGCAACCAGCAGCGCTACGAGCCCCTCGTCGAGAAACTGCAACAACTCGCCGACGACGTCGAAGACGACCGCATGGCCGCCCAGCTTCTGCTTCAACGTGGAAAACTGCTCGAGGATGAACTGAAGCGCGACGAAGACGCCCTCCACGCCTGGCGCGCCGCCTACGACCGATGCGAGGACTGCGCGGCCACCGACGAGGCGCTGTTCCGGATGGGCAAGCTCTACGCGCGCCACCAGAACTGGCAGCCCGCCGTCGACGCTCTCACAATCGTCGCCGACCGCACCCAGCGCTCCTGGTTTATCGGCACCTACTCCTCTCAGCGCGCCTCCGACGCTCGCCTGCTTCTGGGCGAAATCGAGATGCTGCACCGCTCTGACTTCGATGCTGCCCGCGAGCACTTCGAGGAGTTTCTCTCCTGGTTCGAAGATCACTCCAACGCCCACCATGCGGCCTGGCATCTGGTCAACATCGAGCGGCTAGATGGCACTGAGCGGTCCTACCGCCACGCCCTCGAACAGTTCATCGACGATTATCCCCGAAGCCGCTATTACGACGAGGCGAAGCGCCAACTCGAAGAGATGACATGATCCGCGTCGAAAACATCACCAAATACCACCAGGGCCGCCCTGTGCTCGACGACGTCAGCCTCCAGGTCTCCAAAGGCGAGAACCTGGGGCTGATCGGCCCCGGCGGCGCCGGCAAGTCGCTGCTGATGAAGATCATCTGCGGGCTCGTCACCCCCGACGACGGAAAGGTCTTTATCGACGACATCGACGTCCACTCGCTTAGCACCACCGAACTCGCCGATCTGCGCTTTCGCATCGGAATGCTCTTCCAGAACTACGCGCTCTTCGATTTTATGAACGTCGCCGAAAACATCTCCTTTCCCCTTCGCCAGGAGGGAACCTACAGCGAAGAGCAGATCGAAGAGCGCGTCGAACAGGCGCTGCGCGACATCAGCCTGCCCGGTATCGGCCACCAGTATCCCCGGGAGCTGAGCGGTGGAATGAAAAAACGGGTCAGCTTCGCCCGGGCGGTCATCCGCCGGCCTCCGATCCTGTTTTACGACGACCCCACCGCCGGGCTCGACCCGGTGACCAGCTCCAAGATCTTTATTCTTCTCCAACAGATGAAGACCGAGGGCGGGGTCACCTCCATGACCATCAGCCATGATCTGGGTGGGCTCAAACCGATCTGCGATCGATTTGCCCTTCTGGACGAAGGTCAACTGGTGTTCACCGGCGACGAATCAGACTTTGACGCTTGCGACATCGGCACGGTCGCTCAATTCTGGCAGGGCTACACTGACGACGCGCTTGAGACGGCATGAGCCTACTGCAGCAAATCCCCTCCCGCATCCAGGACGCACTGGCCGCCTTCGGCGGTCATGCCATGGAGTGGTTCAACCATGTCGGGGGCCTGGTCATGTTGATGTGGCAGATCGTGTGGAATCTGCTGCCCTTCAACTGGGATTTTGACGGCCCCGAGATCTGGCGCAACATGTACCGCGTCGGCGTCCAGTCCACGCCCATCGTCATCGTCACCGCCATACTGGTCGGCGCGATCATGGTCATCCAGTCCGGGCTGTACATCGAGCAGTACCAGGCCCACGGACTTCTGGGATGGGGTGCGGGCTACTCCATCTTGCGCGAAGTCGGCCCCATCCTGATCGGATTGATGTTCTCCGGTCGTGTCGGTGCTAACAACACCGCCGAGCTGGGCACCATGAAGGTCACCGAGCAGATCGACGCGCTGGTCACCCTCTCCACC
>SKMT01000650.1 GCA_007120915.1 Myxococcales bacterium
CCGCGTTTCGTGCCCCCGCGCTCCGTGCCTCAGCGCCCCCGCGTTTCGTGCCCCCGCGCTCCGTGCCTCAGCGCCCCCGCGCTTCGCGTTCCGTGCCTCAGCGCCCCCGCGCTAACTTCATCGCAAATCGGAAGTTTTCGCTCCCCCCCGACTGTGTCTAGCTTTCGGTGATGAGCCCAATACCAGGAACTCGCAAACCAGGGGGAGAGATGAACGTACACCATCCGTTTCGACTGCTGATCATCACGATTGTGGCGGTGGCCATCGCCTGGGCGCCGGCGACGGTGTTCGGCGCCGACGGCGACGACCATGACGAGACCGCGGCGACGCAACAACAGGAAGTCACGCTCGAGGAGATGTCCGCCGACGGGGACTCCAGTGCAGCAGAAGGCACCGAGCAGCAGAGCACCTTCCAGCAAAACGGCGCTGATTCGGGCAACCCGGGGCTGGTTCAGACGATCGGGCTGAACGCGCTGTGGGGTGGTATCGCCGGTGGTGTCGTCGGGCTGGGCATCTATCTGCTCACAGGAATGGACACCAGCCCCTGGATTATCGCCCAGTTCGCCGGAGGCGGTATCCTGGTTGGCGGTACGATCGGACTGATCAGCGGTCTCGCCCGCGCGGAGCCCGATCCGGACACCCGCGCCGAAGAGCTGCCGGACTCCGTTGACTTTGTCGAACAACACGCTCCCGCCACACTGGACATCCCGTTGGTGAACACCCGTTTCTGACCACCCGTTACTCGCCCGGTGGCCGGCCGGAAGACCGGTCGCCGCCGGGAAGTTCTTCGGGGTCTTCCTGAGCCAGGGGCAGCTCGACGTGAAAGGTGGTGCCCCGCTTCGGCTCCGTCTCAAAGTAGATACGCCCGCCGAACCGGTCGACCAGCGACCGGGCAATCGCCAGCCCCAGCCCCACCCCACCGTGGCGCCGAGTCATGCTGGGGTCGGCCTGGGTAAATTTGTCGAAGATCTTGTGGCGCACCTCCGGGGGAATTCCGGGGCCATGATCGGTGACCGAAATTCGCGCTGCGTCCTCCACCGGCTGCACCTTCACTTCTACAGTGTCGCCCGGGTCGCTGAACTTGACGGCGTTCGACAGCAGGTTGGTCACGATCTGAACGAGCCGATCCTGATCTCCCCGCACCAGCAATGGTTGGGAAGTGGTCTCAAATTCGAAGCGAATGTCGCGCGCGTTGCCAATGGCGGCATTCAGCTCCAGCGCCTCTTCGACCAGATCGCGCACATCGAACAGCTCCAGGTGAAAGTCGATCTGCTCCATGGACAACCGCTGAATGTCGAGCAGATCGTCGATCAGTTTGAGCAGCCGCCTGCTGTTGCGCAGGCCCAGCTCGGTCATCTGATGGACCTCCTCCGGCAGTTCGTCGGCGTACTCGCGGTGAAGCATCGAGAAGATACCCGTGATCGGGGTCAGAGGGGTGCGAAGCTCGTGGCTGACCACCGAGATAAACTCGTCTTTCATCTCCGACAGCTCATGCTCCCGGGTGACATCGCGGGCGACCCCGGCGATGCGATGGACTTCACCGGCAGAGTCGGTGATCGGGAACCCCTGCACGTGCACCCACCGTTGTGTGCCGGAGGGGCGGACGATGCGGTAGGCTTCGTCGAAGTCCCCGCTCTCCATGTCGCGTTGCATCGCCTCCATCACCCGGTCGCGGTCTTCGGGGACGATGGTCTCCATAAATTCGCTGATATCTACTGGAAACGACGGCATCGGCCGACCCCATATCGTCTCGTAGGCCGGGCTCAGATAGGTGATATTGAAGTCTGGCCAGTCCATCAGCCAGAACACCTCCGCGATGTTTTCGGCAAGCTGGCGGAACCGCTCCTTCTTTTCTCGCAACTCGGCGTACAGCCGAGCTTTGTTCAGGGCGATGGCCACGTGATCGGCGAGTACCCGCAGCACCCGGATGCGCTCGGGGCCGAAGGCGTCTTCGACCAGGTTGTTTTCCAGATAGAGGATCCCTCGGATACGGCCGTGTTCTTCGGCAGGAATGCAACAAAGCGACCGGGGGCGGTGTTGCTGAAGGTAGGGGTCGGCTCGGAACCGGGGATCGCGGTGGGCCCGGCTCACCACCAGGGGGCGGCCGGTGCGATGTACGTAGTGCACGATGGAGGCGGGGCCATCATCCCAGTGTTCGATCGAAACCTGCGGTTCCACGCGTTGTGAACCGACATCGATATCCCCCTGTGCCGCTACACACAGGCGATCGTCATCGACGACGATGAACGAGCCGCGCTGAGCACCGGCATTCTCCATGGTCACTTCCGTCAATACCGGCAGAAGCGCCTCGAGCTCCAGGTGCCCGGCGATCATTTCCGAGGCTCGGAGCACCGATTCCACGTCGACGACATCACCGCTGGATGTGGTGTCGGCGAATCGGTCCGGCGGCTCAACCTGCAAGAAGTAATCAGACCACTGCCTCTCCAACTGCCGGGCCGGGCGTTTCGCACCCCAGAACTCAAAGCTGTCGTGAGCGTCGTGCAGGTACACTCCCGCCAGGTCCGTCTTGTCGATGCCCATCCAGAACGTTCCCGCCCGCTTGCTGGCAAACGCCTCGAGCTGGACCAGATCCTGTTGCTGTGCTCGCCGGATGGCATCGTCATACAACCGGATCGTGGAGACCACATCACCGTCGACCCTCGCGATTTCAGCGTCCACCAGCGCCAGGCGAGGCTCGAAGTTGTGCGGCGACGTCTCGGCGTATTCGACAAGCTGAGCTCGCAGCCCGTCAAGCCGGCGGCGTCGCGCCGAATCTTCGCCATGTTCCTGAAGCAACATCGCCAGCGCCACGGCCAGATAAAAGGGATGGCGCCCGGTGTCGAAGGTGCCCACCAGCGCTCCCAACTGACCCTCGATCGCCTCCAGGCGTTGAGACGCTCTCTTCGCCATCCCTTCGATCAGTTCGGTCTGTGCCCGGGCGATCTGGAAGACCGCCACTGGCGAACGGGTGCCGTGGTCTCGCCACTGGTTGAGCACCTGTTGTTCGCTCTCGTTGTCGGCAGTGCAGAATTGGTCGACCGACTCGGTCTTGCCCATCAGATTTCGCACCACCATCTCCACCGCCTTCGTCAGGTCGACGCCGGTGACGTGGTCCAGTTGCTCACAGAACCGGCGCGTCGCATTCGTCTCGCGTGCCACCTCCGAAAGATTTCGCCCCAGATAGAACCGATACAGCAACTTCAGACACCGATTGAACCCTGCGAACAGGCGGTTGTCCCCCCGGATGCCCGCCTGCACGCCCTCCTCAAGCACCGGCAGACTCTCTGCGAGGGGGCGCGACCAGGGCAAAATCATCGCCCCGAAAATAAACGCCACATGCGACAGGATTGCCTGATGATCGAAGTGGCGAGCCAGGTCCATCGCCACACGGCCCGCCTCTTTGCCGCGATGAGGCCGGTGGCGGTGACACAGCGCAGCGCCGTACATCGCCAGCCCCACCACCGACTCCGCACGCACCCCGGTATCGAAGGTCAGATCAACGCCCTTCAGCCCCACCAGAAGCAGCAGGTCGAAATTGGTCAACCCCGCCGGGGGCTGCAACACCGCCAAAAGACGCAGCGCGGCGGCGGCGCGCTGGTCTTCGCCCCTGCTGGTTTCTGTGATCACGCCCACAGGCCGGTCGCCAAAGCGCTGTTGCACGCGCTGAAACATCGCTTCGACGGCAGTGGCGGGGTCGTCGATCGACAGCTCGATCCCGATGCTGTCGAGTGTGTGGCGCCCCAGCTCAAGCGCCTCGTCAAACCTGGCCTCCAGGGTCAGCCGCCGGATGGTCAGACACCGAAAATCGACCAGTTCCACCGCATCGTCGATACGACGGTCGGCCCGGGCGACGAGACGATCGACGGCTTTGAGCTGCCCCTCGGCAAGTTCGGCGCGGGCGTGCA
Source organism: Myxococcales bacterium (assembly GCA_007120915.1). Classification (GTDB taxonomy): domain Bacteria; phylum Myxococcota_A; class Bradymonadia; order Bradymonadales; family Bradymonadaceae; genus SLJM01. The sequence goes on from SKMT01000650.1 coordinate 3,906, forward strand.
ACAGAAGCGCAGTGCGCGCCAGGGTGGGATGTTCATCCCACAGATCGTCGTCCAGCAACTCTTCGGTGTGGCGCAGATACTCCGCGGCATCGGAGACCGCCTGCATCTTCATCGCCCGTTCGGCGGCCCACACGTTCAACTGCAGGATGCGTTCGCGCCCGGCGGGATCGTCGATCAGATCGATGCCGGCGTTGAGATTTCGCGCCGTGGCAAACAACAGCCGATCCGTGGGCCGCTCTTGTTTCTTGAGCAGCTTCCACAGCCGCTGGCCGATCCGGTAGCGCCTTCGAGCAACTCCCTGCTGTTCCACCCGCTGCATCACTGCATCACGGACCCGATCGTGAGCAAAGAACAGCTCTCGAATCACCACAGGCGAGCGGACATCCTCCGGTTCAAGAAGCTCAAAATCAGTGCGCCCGACGATAATCCCGGCGTTCAACGCCGGGCGCAACTGCTCGAAGCAGTCGTGCACCGGGGTGTCGGCGGCCACCGCCAACTGCTGGAGCTGAAACGATGCCCCGAACAACGCAGCATCCATCACCAGCCGGCGCGTCGGCTCTGGTAACTGATCGAGGTGCGTCTGCAGCATGTCGACGACGTTATCGGTCACCGGGAGCCCGGCAACAACCGCCTCGTCGTACCGCCACTGGTTGGCATCGGCGTCAAACCACAGCAGTTGATCGCGATACAGCTTTTCCAAAAACTGACCCACGAAATAGGGATTCCCCGACGTCTTCGTGTACACCAGCCGCCCCAGCGGTTCGACCTGCTCTTCGTCGCTGTTCAGACTGTCCGCTACGAGACTGCACACGGCCCTGCGGTTCAACTCTTCAAGGCTGATCGTCTCGACCTGCTGTCCTCGGCTCTGCAACCGGTTTTCCAACTGAGACAGCGGGTGGTCAGAGTCGACATCGTCGCTGCGATAGGTCCCCACCACCAGCAGATGATGCAGCCGCTGATCGGTGAGCAGCACCTCCAGCAGATGCAGCGAGGCGTCGTCTGCCCACTGAAGATCGTCCAACACCACCACCAGGGGAACACCGGAGCGGCGAAACAGCGCCGCGAACCGGGAGAATGCCCGGTGGAACCGATGACGCGCCTCTTCGGGCTCCAGCGATGGGCCGCGAGGGCTTTGACCCAACAGCTCCTGAAGACCGGGCACAACCTGCACCACCAACGCTTCGTCATCGCCCAGGGTGTCACGAAGATCTTTTCGCCACTGTTCAAGTGCCTGTTGCGGCTGACCCATCAGTTGTGCCACCAGCCTCCCAAATGCCTCGGCGATCCCGCCGTAGGGTTCTCCGCCCCGGGGAGGCTCGAACTTGCCGGCTCCCACCCGCGCGGTCTCTCCCACAATATCGGTGTGCAACTGCTCGACGAGACGACTCTTTCCGACTCCCGCCTCCCCGGCGACCAGCGTGAGGCATCGGGCCCCTGCGCCGGCGGCGCGAACGGCCTCTTTCAACTGTCGCAGCTCCTGGTTGCGACCGAACATCCTGCGCGACACACGAAGGGTGGTCTGCCTGTCCGAACCACCCAGCTCAAACTCGCTGACCGTACCTGTAGCGCGATATTCGTCGCTGCACCGGCACAGATCGTCGATCAGACCTCTGGCGCTCTGGTAGCGGCGCTCGGCGGACTTCGACATCAGCTTGCCGAGGATTTCCGAGACCATCTTCGGCACATCCCGGCGCAGGTGATGGGCGGGGCTGGGACGAAGTGCAAGATGAGCGTGGAGCAGCTCTGCGGGTGTGTCGGAGCGAAACGGCCGGGTTCCCACCAGCATCTCGTACAACGTCACCCCCAGCGAGTAGTAATCGGTGCGATAGTCCACGGGGCGGCTGGTACGACCGGTCTGCTCCGGGGAGATGTATGCCAGCGTGCCCATCGTCGCTTCGCTCGGAGAGCTGACGCGCAACTGCTCGTAGCGTATGGCCAAACCGAAATCGATCAGTTTGATCTCTTCGGTCTCCGGGTTCCACACCAAATTCGAGGGATTGATATCGCGGTGGACTACCTCCTGGTCGTGCATCTGTCCGATAATTTCGGCGATGTTGACGGCGAGCCGAAAAAATTCGTCCAGGTCGAATCGCCGCTTGTTCAGGGTCTGCGCAACGGATTCGGCGCCGAAATCCTCTTCGACCAGAACCAGTTGCTTCCCCTCGCTTTTCAACTCCAGGTAGTCGATGAAGCCGTCGCCTTTGAGACTGGTGCCGACGTTGAACTCACGGCGAAAGTGCAGCATGTCCCGAGAGGAGGGATGGGGGTCGGAAAGCTGCTTGAGCACCACCGTCTCATCGGTGTCCGGGTCCCGGGCGCGCCACACCGTGGTGCGTGGTCCCTCGGAGAGCCGCTCGATGAGCGGATAGCCGGCAATCTGTTCTCTGGAAGTGCCCATGCGGCCACGCCACACCGATTCGAGAAGTGCAATCCGACCGAATCACACCGATTCCGCCGTTGAGACAGCGAATATAACCACCGGCATCGCTACTCCAATTCCGGCTGTTGTCGAAACTGCGCTCTGCTGCAGCGGCATAATCGGTGGCGATGTTCCGTTTTGTCTTCCAGTCGGAATGTCGGGCAGTGCCACAGGCGGATTGTCGAGCCTGCCCCGCCCCGATACCATCGCCCCCCGGGTGTGTTGCCCCGGCGGGTTTGTCCTGGTCACCATCTCTGTGTGGAGCCTTCGTGAGTTCGGAATCATCCCGACAACCCAACGGATGCTGTGATGGAGAGCACCATCGAAACCACCGGCACCGACACAGCTCGTCCGACGAGATCGACGCCGGTCGGCATCGCCGTACTGTGCTCGACGTCACCGGGCTGTGCTGCCAGAGCGAAGTCGATCTGATCGAGGAGGCACTCACCCACATCGACGGCATCGCCGACCACGCCGTCAACATCGCCGCCGGCACTCTGACCATCTACCACGACGGCGATGACGAACGGGTCGAACGGCTCGTCGAACGGCTGCGCAAAGTGGGACTGAAGGCCACGCCTCGCCGCTCGGTGGGCCGCAGCGCCGCGGTGGACGAAGGCCCCTTTTCGGCGCAGTTCTGGGTCATCGTCGCCGGCGTCATTCTGGGCGGAGCGGGCGCGTTTCTGAAGTACGCTGCGGCCATGCCCACCGCCGGTGCTGTCGCCTTCGGGGCTGCGATTGTGGTGGGTGGTTTCTTCGTGTTCCGCCGGGCTCTGGCGGGAGTGCGCCGCCGCCAGTTCAACATCCCCATTCTGGTGACCATCGCCGTGATCGGCGCCGGGATCATCGGCGAATGGTTCGAGGCAGCCACGGTGGTCATCCTCTTCGCCTTCGCCGAGTGGCTCGAATCCAGGAGTATGGCCCGGGCGCGCCGAGAGATCGGGGAGTTGATGCGGCTCGCCCCCGAGCTGGCGTTGAAGGTCCAGCCCGACGGCTCCGTCGAAGAAGTGCCGGTCGAACAGATCGAGGTCGGCGAACTGATCCGGGTTCGCCCCGGCGGCAAGATCCCGGTGGATGCGACCATCGAGTCGGGGCGAACCGAGATCGACGAGTCCACCATCACCGGTGAGTCGGTGCCGGTGGTCAAGTCCGACGGCGATTCCGTCTACTCCGGCACGGTCAACGGAGGGGGAGCGATTACACTTCGCGCCACCCAACCGGCCTCCAAGAGCACGCTGGCCCACATCATCGACGCCATCGAGGAGGCACGCGAAAACCAGTCTCCCACCGAGCAGTTCATCGACCGCTTCGCCGCGGTATACACCCCGGCGGTGGTCGTCGCCTCGGCGCTGGTGGCGCTGATCCCGCCGCTGTTGTTCGGACAGCCCTGGATGGACTGGTTTTACCGTGGGCTGGTGTTTCTCGTGATCGCCTGCCCCTGTGCGCTGGTGATCTCCACGCCCATCGCCAATGTCGCCGGGCTGGCCCGAAGCGCTCGCGAAGGGGTATTGGTCAAGGGCGGCAAGTTTCTGGAATTGCTCGGCAAGTTGGAGGCTGTGGCCTTCGACAAGACGGGCACCGTCACCGTCGGCGAGCCCCGGCTCGAGCAGATCATCGCCACCGGCGATTTCAGCGAAGACGAGCTACTCATCGCCGCCGCCCGCGCCGAAGCCGACAGCGAACACCACATCGGCCGGGCCATCGTGCATGCGGCCCGTCACCGCTTCGCCCCCGGCGACTACATCGGCCGGGCCACCAATATCCGCGCGACCACCGGCCGTGGCATCGAGGCGAATGTCGACACCGATGGGCTCCCATCCGCCGTCGCCGACTCCGAAACGACGACGGTGCGCGTGGGCACCATCGAGTGGCTGCGCGACTGCGACATTCCGATCGCCGACGAGCTCCAAGAGCAGTTCGACACCATCCACGCCGATGGACGTAGCGTCGTCGGCGTCG
>SKMT01000057.1 GCA_007120915.1 Myxococcales bacterium
CGGATCGTTGACCGGCGTGACCGTTTAAATCTACGGACGAATCACCACCGCACCAACAACCAACAACCAATAACCAACAACCAATAACCAAAAAAGAAAACCCCCGCCGGCCGTTGGAAGCCGACGGGGGCGAGGACGATCACATCTCTGTGATCGCTTAGGCGGCGGGGTTCACCTCCGCCGGCTGCGGGCTTCGGCGGCGAATCACCGCCAGTCCCACCAGTGCCAGCATGGCTACGGCCACCGGAATTGCTCCACCGGCGCTGACCGTGGTGCATCCGGTCTGCGCGTCATCTTCCGCCGGTTCGCGAACGATGATCTTGCCCTCCATGTAGGGGTGGGGGGTGCAGATGTAGTTGTAGGTACCGGGCTCCTCGAAGACCACGCTGTCGCTTTCACCGTGCGCCAGCATGCTGGTGGCAAATTCCTCGGGACCATCCGTGCCTACAGCGTTGTGAATCCCCGAGAACTCCCCGTCCAGATAGGTGAACACGTCTTCGTTGGTCCAGGTGACCTTGGTGCCCGGCTCGATCTCGATGACCGGCTGGTCGTAGGCGTTGCCCTTGATGTCGACGAAGACTTCATCGACGTCCGGCCCGTACACCTTCGGGCGCTCCTTATCCATGCTGTTGGGCCCGAACATGCTGAGAGTGCGCACCGCCTGCTCCGCTTTCTCGGCGATCTCTTCTTCCGAGAACTCCGGGCCGTCCGCCAGAACTTCGTCCGGGCCGTCAGCACCTTCTTCGGCGGCGAGAAGACCGATCGCTCCACGACTCGTCGAACCGACGGCGTGCGACAGCATCGTGTAAGCACCTTCTTCCGGTGGGATGCGGAACTCAATGACCCAGGAGTCCGTCGGCCCCGCCGTCACGCTCTGGCCGCCCGGCATTTTCGCGTCCGGGTGTCCCTGCCAGTACACGTAGTCCCAGATGATCCCGACGATGTGGAACGTCGACAGCAGGTTCGGGCCCACGTTCAGAAAGTACATCCGCACGTAGTCGCCCGGCTCCACGGCAATCGGTTCTTCGACATATCGGAACACCCGCCCGTTGAACGTGGTGTACAGCTCATTGGCCTCCACCGCGTCGGTGCCACTGGCGTAGATTTCGTTCTGGATCATGTACAGCTTCAGATCCGGCTCCTGATCCAGCTCCTCTTCCAGCTTGTAGGTGTCGTCCGGCTCCACGACCATCATGCCGTACTGACCGGCCATCACGTGCATCGGGATCGCGTGGCCACCGGGCGCACAGTGATACATGAACACGCCCGGATAGGTCGCCCGGAAGGTCACGCTCTTGGTTTCGCCGGCGGCGATTTCACCGACGTGCGCTGAGGTCTGGGTGTAGGCGCTGTGGATCGAGGCACCGTGGGGGACATTGCCGGTATTCTTGAAGTTCATCCGCACCACGTCGCCCTGTTGCACGCGCACCGTGGGCCCCGGAATCTTCCCGTCCATCAAAAACCCGTCATACATCACGCCCTGGCCCAGATAAGTCTGGCCCTCGTCCAGCTCCACCGTCACCTCATGGTCGGGCTCTGCGTTCTGGGAGACGTAGCTGGTGGGCGGGGTGTTCGCCAGACCTTCGTCGCGTTCGATGATGTCGATAAACGGCTCGTCGTCATCATACAGATCGCCAAAGTCTCGCGTAGGTGCCGCCCCGCCAGCTTCCTCTTCGGGCTCCGGGCTATCCGCCGCGGCTACGGCGGAGGGGTTGGCATCGCCGGCCTGGGCGATCGCCCCGGGCTGGTCGCTTCCGGAGTAAGTCAGCGCCTGGAACTGCTCCTGATTGTCCATCGCGCGCATGATGTCCTGGCCGGTCAGCGTGTCTGCACGCTCGTTGAGAATCTCGTTTTTGAACGCGTTGTTGCAGGCATCACACGCTTCGGCCTCCGGCATCTGCAATGCCATCAAGGCACCGACGGCAGCCAATACCGCTATCGCGTGCGTGATCGGGGCGAATTTTCGGGTGGGGCGCGTCATATGAACCTCCTTCGGGTGCGCATTATTTGGGAGTCGAACCATTGTCGGCCACGACTCTTTCGACCATCGGGTTGCTTCGACATCGCCGACACTACTCACCCCGAATCAGCTCCCGCATGATCCGGATCATCTCCGGATGATTGTCGTCAGCTCGGCAGTTCCGGCTGGCGACGGTGCGACGTCACCCTCACTACCTGCAATATCGGAACCGCTTCTCTCCCACCCTGCTTATCCGTTGCTATTGCTTACGAATTCTCTTATCCCTCGTCGCTGCCCCCCTCTCCGAAGGTGCAATTATTGCACCTCCACGCTACAGGCTCTGCAAATTTTGCGCCTTGCAGATCCGCAATCCCACGACCCCACGACCTCACGACGTCCGTGCTTATGCCACCGCCATCTATTAGGGACGCCTCCGGCTGAACGACGCCTCCGGCTATCTAAGATTTCAGGGGAGTTTCCATTGACCCCTGGTGGCTCACGACCTCACGACCCCAGAGATTGCACCCCACCTTCACCGCTATTATTGTGGCCTCCTATTCGATCTGCCGTGGACCTCTCCGCGCAGTCCGATGTGGAGCGACGATGTGCCGTAAGCAATACCTCATCATTCTGGTCGTGCTCGCAGCCTCGGCGATGATCTGTTCGCCGGCCTTCGCCAGCCCGTTTGACGTCTACGCCCCTCCCGGCCGGTCGGCGTCGATGTCCGGTGCTCAGACCGCCAACGCCGAAGGGGCCACTGCGGTCTACGACAACCCCGCCGCACTCGCGGGCGTTGATCCCGGCGTCTCCGCCGGGACGTTCGCCACCGCCGGGCATGCCCCCATCCTGCTTAAAGACCGTCCCGACGGCTACGATGTGCCCGACCTTGGAAGCCGCTCTCCGGCGCTGCCCTCGGACCAGACCCGCAACCAACGCCGCGACACCGACACTCCTGAGCCGCTCTACGGGTTCACCGGCGGCGTGATCACCGACTTCGGCGGCACCGACACCCGCGGGGCCGTCCTGGTGATGGTGCCCACCAACGGGCTGCTCGTTCAACAGACCTACTTCGCCGACGAGCGCGAACGGTACTTCTCGAATCAGTTGCACCACGAGGTCATCGGCTCCCGGCTGCACCGCCCGGTCATCGAGATGGGCGTGGCCCGTCAGTTAACGGAACGAATCTCGGCGGGCATCGGCGGCACCTACCTGCCGGGCACCGCTGTGAGCACCGAGGGATACGTCGCCGATCCTTCCGACCAGTCCGACGTCGACTTGAACACCCAGGTCAACACGGTCAACCAGTGGGGGCTTCTCGCCGGGCTGGCTGCCGAACTGCCCGGCGACTTCTCCGCCGGCGTCGCCTTCCGCCAGGGAGTGGCCTTCGAGATGGAGGGTACCAACGAGGTACAGGTACGCGGGATGCCCGACGAATCGACCCAACAACTGAACTGGGTGCCCGTATCCACCCCGTCGTCGCTTCGCGCCGGCGTCGCCTGGAATCCCGGTGACATCGAGTGGGCCGCCGACGCCCGCTACACCTTCTGGTCCAATTACGTCGACTCCCACGGCGAAGACGCCGGTTTCCACAACACCATCCAGGGCCGACTCGGCGCCGAGTGGACCTACTCCGAGGAGACCCGCCTTCGCGCCGGCGTCGGGTTCGTTCCCACCCCCGTGCCCGAACAGACGGGCCGCACCAACTACGTCGATAACTCCAGAGCGATGGCCTCCATCGGCGGCGGTCATCAATTCACCTTCGCCGAACGCGCGCTGGAGGCTTCCTGGCATCTGCAATTTCACCACCTGATTCTTCGTGACACCGACAAGGAACCACGCAACAGCTATCCTGACTGTGCCCCCGGTGAGACGGCGTTGTGTGATGAAGTGCCCGACGATCTCGAAGACCCCGAAACGGGCCAACCCTACGACGAAGCACAGGGACTGCAGACGGGCAACCCGGGCTTCCCCGGCTTTGTCTCCGGCGGCTGGCTCGCATCGGTGGGCCTGGAACTGAGGTACTGAACGATGGATGCTACACGGTACATCTTCGCTGCTTCACTCGGCGTGTTGCTCGCCGTCGCCGGCTGCGGCTTTGAAGCCGGCCCTTCCGCGTTCGACGACCAACGCGTCGACAACGAGGATAACAACGACAACGGCGGGTCCACCGTCGACGAGCTGGGCGCCGGGCAAGGAGCGGGCACCGTCGACGGCACCTGGCTGAAGGTACACATCGCCAGCAGTTGCGTCTTCGACCAGGAACAGGTCTCGGCGACCTATCTGATCGTCGACATCGACGCCGACGGCACCACCCTTACGGAACACCGAACGCTCTGTGAGCTCGACGCCAGCCCTGTTCTCGGAAACCGCCCCGTCGCCTCCTCCGACACACTGGCCACCGTGGAATATCCCGTCATCGACCAGGGCATGGTCTCCAGCCACACCACCGGCGGGGGCTATTCTTCCTCGACCGCTGTCGGTCTGTGGGGCATCAACCTCGACGATCCTCTCACCGATCCCGTGCCCACCGACGCCGACGACGATCGGGTCGTTGACGCCGACGGCGATGGCAACCCGGGCGTGACCATGTATCTGGACGGCGCCGGCTGCGACCGCTACATGGGGCAGCGCCAGGTTGTGCGATTTTCCGGCGCCCTGGAGGCTCCCAACGACATCCGCGGTGCCAGCGTGCGCACCACCGATACCGTGGTCTACGGCGGCACCGCCACCTCCTGTGAGATGGCCCCGGATGTCATCTCCAACGACGCTCACAGCTTCTTTCGTATGGTTCGTGTCGACGGGCTCGGCGGGGCTGTCGACGCCAGCGCAGACGGCGGTGAAATCCGCTGCGAAGACGTCGAACCCTTCTTCGACGATATCTGGGAGGTCCGGGAACCGGACGACGATCACTGCCAGTAACAATCCCCCCTCACGATACACACTTCCGCACCTCCCCCCGGTCTCCCCGGGCGACCATCGAGAGCCCGGGGGCTCCTCCCCACTGGCCCCGCCATCACAACCCGTCTATACTTCCCGTTGCCTATGAACTCTGCGTTCAGCAACATGGAACTGGACGGTTTCCGCCTTCGTGACCAGATCGGCGTCGGCGGCATGAGTGAGGTGTGGGCTGCCGAACACCCCCGCTGGGATCGACCGGTGGCAGTGAAACTGGTCTCTCCATCGCGCACCCGCACCCCGGAGGTTCGCCAGGCGTTTCACCGCGAGATCCGGGCCATGGCCCGGCTTTCTCACCCGACGATTATCGATGTCTACGACCAGGGGGTGTTCGATGACGCCGAAGCCGGTGATGACACCGACAGCCGGGGGCTGTACCTGGTCATGGAGCTGGCCGATGCCTCCATGAAGTCGCTGGAGCGGTCTACCCTTGGCTGGCGCCATCTTCGCTCCCTTCTGCTCAGCCTGCTCGGCGGGCTGGCTCATGCTCACGCACACGGGCTGATTCACCGTGATCTGAAGCCTGGAAACGTGCTGTTCGTCGGCAGCGATGAGGGAATCCAGCCCAGGCTCGCCGACTTCGGGATGGTCCATCAATTCGATCAGCTCGATCTGACCGACCGCCAGGAATGCGATGACCGGCTGCTTGGTACGCCGCGCTACATGGCGCCCGAACAATTTGCCGGCAAATGGCGCGATCAGGGCCCCTGGACCGACCTGTACGCCCTGGGGTGCATCACCTACTGGCTCACCACCGGCGCACCACCGTTTGACGGGCCGGTGCCCACGCTGCTTCTGGCTCATGGCCGTGCCGACCGCCCCCCCGTCGACTCCCATATCCCCGTGCCCGACGGGTTTGAAACCTGGGTGCATCGGCTCATGGCCATTGACATCGAGCAACGCTACCGCACCGCCGCTGATGCCGCCCGTGACCTGCTGAAACTGGACCGCCAAAACGACGATGCGCCAGGTTCGGACTGGAGACCTCACAGCCGGCCTCCCAATTGGTCCCATGAATTGCTCGACACATCGGACCAAACTGCTTCCGAGCGGACCCACACCGAACCGACGGTACTGACCGATCCGCTGCCCGAATCCCGCTCATCTCACGCCGGATCGCCGACCGAAAGCGACGCCAGTGAGCATCGGGCCACCTCGACGTTATCAGCGGCCGGCCTGCCCGATGACTGGCGCCCTCCCCAGAGCTCGGAGGACCATTTTCAACCGTCGCGGGTGGGGCTTGGGCTGGCCGCCCATCGACAGGTTCCCGTCGTCGGCAGACAATCACAGCGCGACGAGATGTGGGAGCTGTTCTTCGACACCGTAGCCACCGCCAGTCCCCGGGCAGTGCTGCTTCGCGGGCCTACTGGCTGTGGCAAGACCCGTCTGGCCCGCTGGATCGGACGGCGCGCCCACGAACTCGCCGGCGCGCAGTTCATGGAGGCTACCCACAGCGGCGTCGGCGGGCCTCGCGATGGCATCGCTTCCATGCTCGCCGCCCACCTCGGATGCACGGGGCTGGACACCGACAAGATTCTGGAGCGCATCCACCGGCTCTACCTGCCGGACCAGCCACAGAAACCAGACCTCTATGCTGCCGACGCGCTCGCCGAATTTATCGCCCCCTGCGCTGATCCCAACTACGATCCCGACCGGGCGCGTGTGCAGTTTGGGTCCGCTCACCAGCGACTCGATGTAGTGCTGCATTTTTTCCGGTGGGCCACCAGATCCGGCCCTGCCGTCGTGCTTCTCGACGACGTTCATCTCTCCACGGACTCCGTCGAATATGCACGCCATATCCTCGATTCCCCCACCGCCGGTCCACTGCCGGCACTGCTGGTGATGACGGCGCAATCCGATGGCACATCCACTTCCCTGGGCTCTCACCACCGCGTGCGCGAGATCTGCCTGGAACCGATGGCTTCCGAGCAGCTCCACCACATCGTCTCCGGCCTCGTCCCCGTTCAGCCACAACTGGCCAAGCGAGTTGCCCGCGCCAGCGGGGGAAACCCCCTGTTTGCCGTCCAACTGATCGAAGACTGGCTCGACCGAGGAGTGCTCCAGGCTTCAGCGCAGGGCTACACCCTCGCCTCCGGCGATGATTCGCCTCGTGTTCCCGATTCGATGAGCCACCTTCTTCGTCAACGCCTCGAACAGGCGCTGGGTCATTCACTCGATGCTGTCTCCGAGCGGTTGAAAGCGCTCGAGCTTGCCGCGGCCCTCGGCCACAGCGTCGAGTGGCGCGAATGGAAAGAGCTGTGCACACGCAACGGCATCGACGCCTCCTTTGGTCTGGTCACTACGTTGACCGACCAGCAGTTGGTCGAATGCAACCAGCACGGATTCAGCTTCACCCACAGCTCGGTGTGCCAATTGCTCGAACAGACCGCACGCGACCACCGTCGGTGGGCCGACCATCACCAGCACTGTGCTCACACGCTCCAGCAGTTGTATTCCGACGCCAATTCAGCCGTACAGGCTCGCTGCGTGCACCACCTGCTCGAAGCGGGCGAACTGCACCGTGCCGCCGAGCTGTTCGACCCAGTCATGGAGTACTTTCGTGCCACCGGAGATTACGACCGGGCCCTCCAGCTCTGCTCCCGATTCGAAGAGACCCTCGATCGCCTTGACCACCCCGACGACCAACGACTGCGGCTTGCCCCCTGGCTTGGCCGCATCAAAATGTACAGTCGCCAACAGCGCCTGGAGAAGATGACCAAACTCGTCAACCGCGCCGAACCGGTCGCCCGCGCCCACGGCACAGTGCGCGACCGCGCACAGGTAGCGTACTACCGCGCCGTCAAACACTGGCTTAATGGACAGCTCGACCAGGCTGCTGAACTCGCCTCCCACAGTCTCGAGTTGCACCTTCAAACCGACAACCCCCGTGATTGTACCTCGTCGCAGATCCTGCTGGCCGAAATTCTTCGCAATGACCAACAGCTCCACCGATCTGAGCAACTGTATGAACAGGCATTTCGCACCGCTCATCAACTGCAGGATTACTTCCTGATGAGCCTGTGCCACCTCGGTCTGAGCAACATTGCGCTGAAAAACGAGCACTACCAACAGGCCATCGAGCAGGCCCAGCGCGCCCGTCAGCTCCGCGAGAAACTCGGCAATCTCAACGCACTGGCCACCGCAGTGCTCACTCTCGGCAGTATCTACCACCAGATGGGCCGGCTAGATGACGCGAAGAGGCACTATCAGCAGGGAAACTCCATCTGCCGCCGACTGCAACTGAACCACCACCAGATGCTCACCCACACCAAACTGGGACTGCTCTGCGTTCAGCAGTCCAGCTCACACCAGGCGGTCGAGTACCTGCAACAGGCCCTCGATGAGGCTACGTCGCGCAACCTGGAC
>SKMT01000091.1 GCA_007120915.1 Myxococcales bacterium
TCGATCTCGTAGATCGCGTCGACCTCGTCGCCGAAAAACTCCACCCGAATCGCCTGCTCTTCTTCGTGGGCCGGAAAGATCTCGACCACATCACCGCGCACCCGGAAGGTGCCGCGGTGAAAGTCGTAGTCGCGTCGGTCGTACTGCATCTGAACCAGCTTCTCGAGCGCATCCTCCCGACGGATGATGTCGCCCTCTTCCAGGAAAAGAAGCATTCCCATGTATGCTTCCGTCGAACCGAGCCCGTAAATGCAGGAGACCGACGCGACGATGATCACGTCGTTTCGCTCAAATAACGCCCGCGTCGCCGAGTGACGCATCCGGTCGATGGCGTCATTGATCGACGAGTCCTTCTCGATGAACTTGTCGGCCGACGGGATATACGCTTCCGGCTGGTAGTAATCGTAGTACGAAACGAAGTATTCGACGGCGTTGTGTGGAAACAACTCCTTGAATTCGTTGTACAACTGGGCGGCCAGCGTCTTGTTGTGCGCCATCACCAGTGTCGGTCGGTTCACCTCTTCGATCACGTTGGCGATGGTGAAGGTTTTGCCCGTTCCCGTCGCCCCCAGAAGCGTCTGATGGGTGTCGCCGCGCTCAAGCCCCTCGACCAGCTCCTCGATGGCGTTGGGCTGGTCGCCCTTGGGCTCGTATTCGCTGACGAGTTTGAACTGGTCACTGTCGCTCACACCGTACCTTCGTCGTGACATCTATTGGGCCACCTCACTGACGGCCCACACCACCGGGTTGTAGAGAGTTCCCTGGCAGTTGGTCAAACGTGCGGTTGTGGGGGCTATTCCGACACAGAGAACAACCGTGGCACCGGGACGATAGCCCGACCGAGGTCATCCCGTTGCCACGGTCAGCGGTGGGACGGAGCTGATGCGGTGGATATTCAATTCGTGGGGTCGCGGGAGCGCGTCCTGCCAGGTCGCAGGGATCGTGGAGTGGCCACGTATGCGTAGGCCGATCCCCGGGCTCGGAACGTCGCCCGGGGTGACCGGGGTGGGGTTGCCACGGTGGGTGACAGGGGTGCGGTTGGCATGGCGGGATACCCCCAGGCAAGCCTGAGGGCTGGGCGGGGCGCTAGCTCGCCAACGGGGTCAAAAGAGTTTTGACCCCGGCTCGCTGTGCCGTCGGGAATTCCCCAGCCGTGACATTTTTCCCCGACCGTCTCGTTTAGCACGGCCCACTTCTATCCCTGGGTTTTCCTTGGCGTACTTGGCGCCTTGGTGGTTCCGTGGTGGTTTTCCTTGGCGTACTTTGCGCCTTGGCGGTTCCGTGGTGGTTTTCCTTGGCGCCTTGGCGGTTCCCTCCTGGTTTTCCCTGGCGCCTTGGTGGTTTCAGCGGTCGTAGTACTCGCGGTACCATGCCACGAAGGAGGCGATCCCCTCGCTCAGCGGTGTGTCCGGTCGGAAGTCCACATCGTCGATCAACGCCTCCACATCGGCATACGTCGCCTTCACATCGCCGGGCTGCATGGGCATGAAATTCTTTTCGGCCTCAATACCCAGACACTCCTCCAGAGTCTCGATCATCTCCATGAGCGGCACGGGACTGTTGTTGCCGATGTTGTAGAGCCGATAGGGCGCATAGCTGGTCGACGCATCGGGGCTGTCGCCGGACCACTGTGGGTTCGGCGCGGCGACGTTGTCGGTCACCCGCACCACCCCTTCGATGATGTCGTCGATGTAGGTGAAGTCGCGGCTCATGTCGCCGTAGTTGTACACGTCGATGGGCTCGCCCTTGAGCATGGCGTCGGTGAACAGAAACAACGCCATGTCGGGGCGGCCCCAGGGCCCGTAGACGGTGAAAAACCGAAGCCCCGTCACCGGCAGATCGTAGAGGCTGGCGTAGCTGTGGGCCATCAGCTCGTTGGACTTCTTGGTCGCCGCATAGAGGCTGACCGGATGGTCCACGTTGTCCTGCACGGAAAAAGGCATCGACGTGTTCGCCCCGTACACCGAGCTCGACGAGGCGTACACCAGGTGGTCCACTTCTTGATGGCGGCAGCCCTCCAGGATGTTGCCGAATCCCGCCAGGTTCGACTCGATATAGACCTCGGGGTTCGTCAGCGAGTAGCGCACACCGGCCTGGGCGGCCAGATGCACCACCCGGTCGAAGTCGTGGGTGTCGAACACCCGTTCCATCCCCTCACCGTCGGCCAGATCGATGCGCTCGAAGACGAAGTCGTCGTAGTCGCGCAGCATCTCGACCCGATCCTCTTTGAGCTGCGGGTCGTAGTAGTCGTTGACGTTGTCCAGGCCCACCACCTCGTCGCCGCGCTCCAGAAGTCGGCGGCTGAGGTGGAAACCGATGAATCCGGCGGCTCCGGTGACTAGGAGTTTCATGGTTGTTTCCATGTTGCAGTAAAGTCTTGGGTTTTCGAGGGGCCCCTCCGCCTCCGCTTCGCTTCGGCACCTCCCCGGCGAATCCGGGGAGGAAAGCTGTGCTGCCGTGTACCACTTTGGGTTTTCGAGGGGCCCCTCCGCCTCCGCTTCGCTTCGGCACCTCCCCGGCGAATCCGGGGAGGAAAGCCGTGCTGCCATCTACCGGTCGGGTTACGCGACGAAAACCATCTGCGGTGCTTAGCTGCACGGCTTCCCTCCCCAGGTTGGCTGGGGAGGTGCCGAACGAGCGCAGCGATGTGAGGCGGAGGGGCCGTCCGCAAACCAGAAGAGTAACCAACCCTCGCAAACCAGAAGAGTAACCAACCCTCGCAAACCAGAAGAATCAAAGCCTATCATCCACCTCATCGATGGGCAGCACCGACTTGATGTCGTACAACACCGCGTTCTCAGCGCCAAACTGTCGAATCTCTTCGGCGCCCATCTGGCGGAATTCATCGTGGCCCACCGCCAGGATTACCGCGTCGTAGGCGCCCTGTTGGGGTTCGTCGATCGTCTCGAACCCATACTCTTCGAGCGCCTCTTCGGTGTCGACCCAGGGGTCGTAGACGTGCACATGGGCGTGGTAGGTCTCCAGCTCGCGGATCACGTCGATGACCTTGGTGTTTCGCAGGTCGGGACAGTTCGCTTTGAACGCCAGGCCCATCACCAGAATGTCGGAGTCGACCACGTGCAGCCTGCGCTGGGTCATCAGCTTGGTGACCTGGCGGGCGACGTACTGGCCCATGTTGTCGTTGATGCGCCGGCCGGCGAGGATCATCTCCGGGTGAAACCCGATCGCTTCGGCTTTGTGCGTCAGATAGTAGGGGTCCACACCGATGCAATGCCCGCCGACGAGGCCGGGGTGGAAGTTCAGGAAGTTCCACTTCGTGCCCGCCGCTTCCAGTACTTCGGCGGTGTCGATGCCCAGCTCGTTGAACAGAAGCGCCAGCTCGTTGATCAGCGCGATGTTGACGTCGCGCTGGGTGTTCTCGATGACCTTGGCGGCCTCGGCGACCCGGATGGAGGTGGTCTTGTGGGTGCCGGCGTCGATGATCTCGCCGTACAAATCGTCGACAAACTGCGCGGACTCGGGGGTGGACCCGGAGGTGACCTTCACGATGTTCGGCAGCCGGTGTTCGTCGTCGCCGGGGTTGATGCGCTCCGGGCTGTAGCCGACGTAGAAGTCGCGGTTGAACCGCAACCCGGAGTACTGCTCCAGGATCGGTACGCAGATCTCCTCCGTGGCCCCGGGAAACACCGTCGATTCGTAGACGACCACATCACCATCGGACAGCAGCGGTCCCACCGTCTCAGATGCCGACTGAAGCGGCGTCAGATCGGGCTGGTTGTACTGGTCCAGCGGCGTGGGCACGGTGATGACGTAGACATTGGAGTCGCTCATTTCATCGGGGTCGGCGGTGAACCGAAGCTGTTCGGCGGCCTCGATGTCCTTGCCGTCGACCTCCCGGGTCGAATCGCGATTCTCCCGCAACTCGGCGATGCGCCGCTGTTTGATGTCAAAGCCCACCGTCGGGAAGTACCGCCCGAATTCCACCGCCAGCGGCAGCCCCACATAGCCCAGCCCCACCACGGCGACCCGGGCGTTGTCCGTATCCGGTAAGTTCATGATGTTTTCCTGTTCGCAACTGAGTTCGTCAAAAGTATCTCCCAAGACCCAAGACTCACGCCCCAAGACCCAAGACCCAAGACTCACGCCCCAAGACCCAAGACTCACGACCCAAGACCCAAGACCCAAGACTATCCTCAATCCTCGACCAGATATCGGCCCCGGCCGATGCCCTCGTAGTAAAACCCTTCGCGGTGCAGATGCTCGGGGTCGTACTGGTTTCGCCCGTCGAAGATCACCGGCTCGGTCATCATTCGCTTCATCGCCTGGAAGTCGGGATGGCGAAATGGCTTCCACTCGGTGACCAGCGCCAGTGCCTCGGCATTTTCCAGCGCCGCGTACTGGTGGTCCACCAGTTGGAGCTGGCCGTTGTCGAACCAGGCGTCGTCAAAGACTTCGCGGGCCGTCGACATCGCCGCCGGGTCGTAGGCGCGAATGTTGGCACCGCAGTCGATGAGTCGACGGATCAACTCCCGCGACGGCGCCTGGCGCATGTCGTCGGTGCCCGGTTTGAACGCCAGCCCCCACACGGCGATGGAGACGCCTGTGAGGTCGGCGCCGAAGTAGTTGATGATTTTGTCGCCCAGCCGCTGCTTCTGTTCTTCATTGCGGGTGATCACACTGCCGAGCACCTGGGGTTCGATCCCGGCGTCCTGGGCCATGTGTGCCAGAGCGCGCACGTCCTTGGGGAAGCAGGAGCCGCCATAGCCGCATCCTGGGTAGATGAAGTGGTAGCCGATCCGATCGTCGGAGCCGATGCCCACCCGCACGTTCTCGATGTCGACCTCGAGATTCTCGGCGATGTTGGCCATCTCGTTCATAAACGAAATCTTGGTGGCCAGCATGGCGTTGGCGGTATATTTGGTCAGCTCCGCGTCGCGCACGCCCATAAAGATGGTGCGCCGCTGCTTGCGGTTAAACGGCTGATACAGCTCCTCCATCACCTCTCGGGAGCGCTCGTTGTCGGTGCCCACGATGATCCGATCGGGCTTCATGAAGTCGTTGACCGCGTCTCCCTCCTTGAGAAACTCCGGGTTGGAGACCACGTCCACCGTCACGTCGACACCGCGCTTTTCGAGACGCTCGTCGATGACGGCACCGACCTTCTCGGCGGTGCCCACCGGGACGGTGGACTTGTTGACGACGATGGCGTCCTGTTCGACGACCTCCCCGATCTGGTCGGCTACCTGCAACACCGCCGACAGATCGGCGGCGCCGTTGCTCGCCGGCGGGGTGCCCACGGCGATCATGAACACCTTTGCGTCGGCGGCCTCGTCGAGCTTCGTGGTGAAATCGAGCCGGTTGTGCTCCACATTGCGCTGAAGAATCTCCTCGAGCCCCGGTTCATAGATGGGCACTTCCCCCTGGTTGAGCTGTCGAATCTTGTCGGCGTCGATGTCCACGCCAGTGACGTGGTTGCCCATCTCCGAAAAACAGGTACCGGTGACAAGGCCGACGTACCCAACTCCAATTACGGTCAAACGCATGGTTACTCCTGGTTGTGGTCCACCCCGGGGCAGGGCGTGACGAGAACAGAGGAATTTCTAACGGTTACTGCGGGGGGATTCAACTACGACGGTACAGCTACGACCCTGCGCGTTTCCTTATCTCGATCGCTGAAACGCTGTCGGATTTCCGATTTCCGAGTTCCGACTTCCGATTCATTTTACATTTTTCCTTGTCGGGTGGTCATCGCGCGATCCACTGAGTTTGAACGAGGGTTGGCAGACGAAGGGAAAGCAAAAGGCCATCGGAAATCGGAACTCGGAAGTCGGAACAGTCTGTCAGACTCACGACCCTCTCGCCGCCCTTGCGGCGCCGAAGTCGACGACCGACCCCCCTTCGGAGCCGGGCCCGTAGCCGGGAACAATCCTGCCGAGCAACTGGCGCACCCGTGAGTCATCGCCCTGGTTGGCAGCGCTGACCAATGCATCGAAGTGCGCCTCGAACTCCGAGGGCTTTGTCCCGCCGCGCCGGCCCACGAAGATCTTGGCGTGGGAGGTGGTGTCGACGGCTTCCCGATCCAGGGTCAGCTCTTCGTACAGCTTTTCGCCGGGGCGCACCCCGGTGAACACGATCGGGATCTGCTCTTCGGTCATCCCCGACAGCCGGATCATATCCCGGGCCAGGTCCGCGATTTTGACCGGCGAGCCCATGTCCAGAATGAACAGATCGTCGTCGGTGTCGAAGGCGGCGGCCTGCAACACAAGCTGCACCGCCTCCGGAATGGTCATAAAATAGCGTGTCATCTCCGGGTGGGTCACCGTCACCGGCCCACCGGCCCGGATCTGCTCGCGGAAGATGGGGACCACCGATCCATTCGATCCCAGAACGTTGCCGAAGCGAACGGCACAGAACCGGGTGGACTCGCAGTGCTGTCCAAGCTCCTGGATGTACAGCTCGGTCACCCGCTTCGTCGCGCCCATCACGCTGGTGGGATTGACCGCCTTGTCTGTGGAGACGAGCACGAAGGTCTCCACCCCGTGTTCGGCACTCAGATCGGCGACGCTGCGGGTGCCCTGCACGTTGTTCTTGACCGCCTCGGCGGGGTTGGACTCCATCAGCGGTACGTGCTTGTAGGCGGCGGCGTGGATGACCACGTCGGGGCTTTGTCGCTCAAAGATTGACGCCATGCGCTCTTCGTCGGCCACATCGCCGATGCGGGGGACCATCTTGCGGCGATGATCTGCGGCGAGTTCGCGGTGGATCCGAAACAGCGGGGTTTCCGCCGAGTCGACCATCACGAGCTGACGGGGTGAAAATCGCAGGATCTGGCGGCACAGCTCCGAGCCGATCGAACCGCCGGCGCCGGTGACCATCACCACCTGATCCTCGATGAACCGCCCCATCGATTCGGTGTCCAGATCCACGGGCTCGCGGCGCAGAAGGTCCGTAATCGAGACTTCGCGCACCTTCCTCAGCGAGATGTCGCCGTCGAGCACCGTCTGCACGGCCGGCAAGATCTTGGGCTGGATGTCACAGCGATTCGCCCGCTCGACCACATCGCGCACCAGCTCGGTGTGATCCGGGCCCAGGGCGATGATGATCTCCTCGACGTTGTGCGCCTCCACCACCTCTTCGAGCTTTGCGACCGGGGCGTACACCGGAATGCCGTGGATACTCAGCCCCTGGCGGGTCTGATCGTCGTCCAGAAAGGCCACCGGCCGGTATTTCAGCCGGCCTCCCCGCGAGATTTCGCGCACCAGAAGATCGCCCAGATCCCCGGCGCCGACGATCAGCAGATTGCGCCGGGCGCCCGTTTTGTACGACGCCGACAGTGCCTCTCGAACCAGCCGCAGCGAGCCCCGTGCTCCGGCCAGCAACACCAGGCTCAGCGTGAAGTCGAGAAGATAAATCGAGCGGGGAAACACCTCCGGGCGCACCACGAAATAGTGCAGCCCCAGAAACACCAGCGACGCCACCGCCAGCGCCTGGGCCAGCGAGATCACGTCGTAGAGGCTCACATACCGCCACCAGCCCCGAAACAGTCGAAACGACGCGAACACCACCACCTTGATCGCCAGCACCAGCACCAGCCCTTCGACCATCACCCCGTACAGCGGCTCGGGAACCCGAAAGTCGAACCGAAACGCAAATGCCCCCAGATAGGCCGCTGCAAAAATCGTCAGATGTGCAGCCACCAGCACTACCACACGGGTGGCCCTGGAGCTTTGCTCGAACGCCTCAACCCATGATCCGATTCGGTTCGACACCGACATTCAACCCCCCCGGGTGTACATCATCTACGTCGTGAATTGCCTCCACCGGTCGGCACCGCCGCCCCCGTGGCTTGCTGCTGTGTCACTCAAATGTAACTTCGCACCGCAGCCGGTCAATCAGATGGTCATTCCGCATTGCGGGTTTGGCCACCGTCGTCGTTCCGGCGACACGACCATTGGGGGGTTCGCCACCGTCGTCATTCCGCGACACGACCATTGGGGGGGGGCACCACCGTCGTCCCGATGGGCCAAGGCGCCATCGCTGTTCATGTCGGGCGCTGAACTACGCGCCCGAAGGTGCTCGGGAGCCACGGTCGCATTGCGCGGAGGCATACGGTGTTGGGTGTTGATATCGACATCCCAGTTCGTTGGGCCGGGTAAAGGCATCCCTGCGCGGAGGTGATTTCGACCCGAGACGCACGACCCGAGACGCACGACCCGAGACACACGACCCCAAGACCCCACGATCCCACGACCCACGCCCTCACGATCGACAGCCCCGTGATGTAGCGTTACGA
>SKMT01000105.1 GCA_007120915.1 Myxococcales bacterium
AGCCCCCTTTCTCCCGATGCCGACTCTATCTCTGATCGCCTGGCTGTCCGAGCTTTCCGCCTGGACACTCTTTGTGTGGACCGGACGCATTCTGGGGATCTGCTTTGTCCCGTCTGTGCTTCTGCAGCGGTCTACCCGCCCGGTGGCCTCGCTGGGCTGGATACTGGCGCTGGTGTTTTTGCCCTACCTGGGGATTTTGCTGTGGTGGGTGTTCGGGCGCAGCTATCTACGGCGCTCAAGCCCCCGCAGTGTCGAGGGACATCGCCGCCTGTCCGAGCGTCTTCGCACCTCCCCGGGGGACGGTGAACTGCCGTGGCACGCCGATGAGCCGCCGACGCCCCTTGACGAAGCACTGACGGTGAAAGCCGATGATGCTGCAATCCAGCATGGGCTCTTTGAGCCCACCGCCGGCAACGCCGTCACCGCCTACACTCCGCCCGCCGACGCCTTCGATGCCTTCGCAGAAGCCATTGAGAAGGCCAAAGATCACATCCACTTCCAGTACTACGTCTGGAAGTCGGACCACACGGGCAGACGGTTCCGCGATCTACTCGCCGACAAGGCCCGCGAGGGTGTGGAAGTCCGGATTCTGTACGATGCGGTGGGAAGTGTACGCATGAGCAAGCGCTTCACCGCTCATGCCGCTGACGCCGGCGCAAAGGTGGTGCCGTTCTTGCCGGTGCGGCTGTGGGAGCGGAGGCTGAGGATCAACTTCCGCAACCACCGCAAGTTTCTGATCGTCGACGGGCGTATGGGGTTTACCGGTGGGGTCAACATCGCCGATGAATATCTCGAGTGGTGCGACGCCGCCTTCGGCTTCCAGGGGCCGCTGGTCCACCAGATGCAGCAGGTATTTGCCGAAGACTGGCACTTTGCGACAGGCGAATCGTTCACGGGCCCCCGCTACTATCCCTACGCCACCGCAGAGACGTCGCGATCGTCGGGAGATATGCTGCCCGACACTCCCGTCAGCGACGTCAGCGCCCGCATGATCACCGGTGGGCCTCACGACCGGTTTCAGACCATCCACCGGCTCTTCTTTCTGTCCATCGTCTCCGCACGACACCGGCTCTGGGCGGTGACACCGTACTTTGTGCCCGACACGGCAATCCTGGCCGCATTGCAGACCGCCGCGCTTCGCGGAGTCGACGTTCGCATCATCCTCCCAGCCCAGACCGACGTGCCACTTGCCCAGTACGCCGGGCGCACCTGGTGGGACGACCTGCTCGCCGCCGGGGTGCGACTTTTCGAGTATCAGCCCCGGATTCTGCACGCCAAACTGATGGTCATCGACCACCGTCACACCCTGGTGGGAAGTGCCAACATGGACATCCGCAGCTTCCAGCTCAATTTCGAGGCCAACACGCTGATCGACGACCCGGAGTTTAACGACACATCGGCGGCGATGTTTCAGGAGATGCTCCAGAACAGCAAAGAGGTGAAGCTCGACGACTTTCGCCACCGCCCCCGACGGGTGCGACTCAAAGAAGGGGCCGCGCGGCTGTTTACACCACTTTTGTAGCCACCGGTGATCGGTTAAGCATCGGTCCAACGAAGTGCCTGCACGTTCCGGTTCGCTGATGCCCCACTGCTGCGATGTCTACTCAACTGTTTCACACCTCTGAACTGACCGATGTCGACTGGCCCGAGGAGGCGGTCTTCATCGTCGACGAGGCGATCCCCGATCGATTCCAACGTGGGCTGGCCGGCCCCAGTGTCGTCGTGGATGCCGGTGAAAATCTAAAGAGGCTGGACCGCATCGAACAACTGGCCGACTCGGTGCTGCAGTTGCGCTCGACGCGGCCGTTGACGCTGGTGGGTGTGGGCGGTGGAGCCGTCGGCGACGCCGTGGGGTTTCTGGCGAGCACGCTGTGGCGGGGGGTGGGGCTGTGGCATGTACCCACCACGCTGTTGGCGATGGTCGACTCCGCCCACGGCGGCAAAACAGCGGTCAACCTGGCGGGGCGCAAAAACCAGCTCGGCAGTTTCTACCCCGCCGACGCCGTGGTGCTGTGCACCGGCTTTCTCGAAACACTCCCCTTCGATCTGCGCGAAGAGGGATTTGTAGAGCTTCTCAAAGCCCTCTGGCTCGCTCGACCGAACACGCTGGAGGTGCTCGACGAGCCGGGGGCGTACAACCGGATTCTGGCCGGAGAGGTCAACGCCGACCGCGAGTTGTGGCAACGGCTTCTGACCGAGGCGGTCGACGCGAAGTACGACGTCGTCGAAGAAGATCCGAAAGAACAGACAGGCCATCGCCGCATCCTCAACCTGGGTCACACCGCCGGCCACGGGCTCGAAGCGCTCTACGGGCTGGCCCACGGCCGCGCCGTCGCCTGGGGGCTGGCCGCCTGCGCACTTCTGTCACACCGCCACGCCGCGCTCGATGCCAGACAACGCGACCGGCTGCTCGACCACCTCGACCCGCTGCTCGTCGCGCTTCCCCGGCATCCAGACGAGGTGGACCGCAGGCGGTTCATCGAAAACCTTCGGCGCGACAAAAAACGCGAAGACGGCCAGTTGATCTCGATACTTCTCGACGCTGCGGGACAACCGGTCCAGACCACGGAATTGTCCCCCGAAGACTGGTGGCAGGCGGTCCAGCAGGCGCAACAGATCTGGCGCGACCGCCCCCACGTCTTCCCCCCGGGGGGAAGTGGCCGGAGCGAAGCGAAGGTCGATGGGGGGATTGAACTGCCCACCAGCAAATCCCACGCCAACCGCGCCGCCATCATCGCTCACCTGCGCGCGGGCACCACTCCCCTTGCCCCGCCGAGCCCCTCATCGCCGGCGGACGTCGTCGATCTGCGCAGGGCGCTGCAGCGAATCGACACCGCCGGCGACACCAGTGACGTCACCGTCCACGCCGGCGAAGGCGGCACCACTGCCCGATTTCTGCTCGCTGTGGCCGCCACCCGCAGAGCCACGACGACGCTCCAACTTGCCGAACCGCTGCGAAACCGCCCCCACACCCCTCTGGTCGATGCGCTGGAAGCCGGAGGAGCCACCATCACCGAGACCGATCAGGGGTTCCGGATCGTCGGCTGGGAGCAATTCCCCGATCAGTTGACCGTCGATGCAACCGCTTCGTCGCAGTTCGCCTCCGCGCTGGCCCTTCTGTCTGCCTCGGGCAACCCGCTGAGGCTGAAACTGGATGGGCCTGTGGCCAGCCGACCCTACTTCGAGATGACGCTGAACATGCTCGCCGATGCCGGGGTCGAACACACCCCGCAAAGCGAGGGCTCCCTGCGACTTGAGCCGACGGATCGACTCCATCAGCCCCACCACTTCCAGTTGCCCCCCGACCCCAGCAGTGCAGTGGTCTGGCAGGCGATCAACGCACTGGACGATGGAATACCCCTGCCGGCGATCGGCGAAGTGGATCACCCCGACACGCGGTTCCCCGACATTGTGAACACGTTGAAAAAACAAAAGGAAAAAGACTCGGGAATCGGAAGTCGGAAATCGGAAGTCGGAAATCGGAAGTCGGAAACGTCCGGTATGGTCATCGACCTGTCCGAATCCCCCGATCTGGCCCCCGTACTCGCCGCGCTGGCCGCGCGACTGCCCATTTCGTTAACCGTCACCGGCGCCGCCCACCTTCGCCACAAAGAATCCAACCGCATCGACGACCTGGCCGCCGCCTTCAGCGAGGTCGGTGTAACCATTGAACCGACGGACGACGGCTTCGTCGTCCCCACCGAACCCCAGCAACCCACCCCCGGCGCCACGTTTGACCCCCGCGGCGACCACCGCCTGGCGATGGCCGCGGCCGTGCTGGCGCATGGCGCCGCGTCGATCACCATCGGCAACGCCCGCTGCGTCACCAAGTCCTACCCCGAACTGTGGCGCCATCTGCGCCGCATCACCAACCACCGACCACCCACCACCTAACGCCCAGAGCCCAGAGCCCAGCACCCAGCACCCAGCACCCAGCACCCAGCGCCCAGCACCCAGCGCCCAGCACCTAGCTCACCCGCCAGGCGTCGCGATCCAACTGTCGGGTTCGAAGCCAGAATTCGAGCGTCAGCCCCGGCCACAGCGTGTAATTATCGCCGTCATCGGTCAGATACCAACTGTGGCAGCCTCCGGTGCTCCACACCGTGTCGCGAAGCCGCTGTTGAATCCCGCGGTTAAATTCTCGATGCGCGTCGGGGCGCACTTCTATCGCCCGCCCCCCCTCCTGGCTCACCGTCTCGATCGCCTGGAGGATCAGTCGTATCTGCGACTCGATCATGAAGATGATGGAGTTGTGTCCCAGCCCCGTGTTCGGCCCCACCAGCATGTACATGTTGGGAAATCCGGCGGTGGCCACCCCGTAGTACGCCTCCATCCCGTCGGCCCATGCCTCTTCGAGTGTCTGCCCGCCGCGGCCGGTGATCTCGACGTGGGCCAGCATCTCTTCGATCGCATACCCGGTGGCCATCACCACCACGTCCAGTTCGTGTTCTTGCCCGTGGGCGTCAACGACCCCCTGCGGGGTGAATCGATCTACTGCGGCGTCGACGAGATGCACATCGGACCGCTTCAGCGCCGGATAGTAGTCGTTGGAGACGACCACCCGCTTGCAGCCGACCCGATAGTCCGGTGTGACCTTCCGGCGCAGCACCGGATCCTCGAAGGTCTCGTCGATATGCTCGCTGAGCATCCTCTCCAGAATTTCGAGTACCCAGTGAAACCTCACCAGGCCCATCCCCTGGACCTCGTGACGCAGATAGATCAGCGCCCGGTACAGCCGCTGGACGGCGGGAAACCTCTCGAACAACTGTTTGACCGCCTCCGAATACGCATACTCGGGCCGCGGCAACACCCAGGGCGCGCTGCGCTGAAACACCACCACCTCACCGGCCTCATCGGCGATCGACGGCACGATCTGCACTGCGCTCGCCCCGGTACCCACCACCCCCACCCGCTTGCCCTGCAGTTCGGCGTCGTGATCCCACCTGGCGGAGTGAAACCAGTGGCCTTCATAATCCTGAAGCCCCTCAACGTCGGGGACGTTCGGGTCTCGCAGTGGGCCGACCCCCAACACCAGGTGTCGGGCAACAAAGGTCGACCCGTCGTCGCTTACAAGCGTCCACAGCGCCGTTTCCTCGTCATACTCTGCCCGCACAATCTCGGTGTTAAACCGGATGCGTTCATACAACCCGTACTTTTCGGCGCAACCGATCAGATAGTCCTGGATCTCCTCCTGAGGGCTGTAAGTGCGCGACCAACGCGGATTCAACTCGAAGGAAAACGAATACAGGTGCGACGGCACGTCGCAGGCACATCCCGGGTAGGTGTTGTCGCGCCAGGTACCTCCCACTTCCTCGTCGCGCTCAAAAATGGTGAACGAGTCGATCCCCGCCTCTTGCAGCTTGATGGCCATCCCCATCCCGGCGAATCCGGCGCCAACGATGGCGACTTCCGTGTCGATTTCAGCGACGTCTTGCACTCTGGATCCTGGGGTCTTGGTTCATGGGCCACAGCAGGTCAGTCGAAGCTCCCCACAAATCTTAGTTCGCCGTAGTTCAGGCGCCTCAAATAGAAGGCGGTCGCGTAGACTCGAAGGTCGTGGGTCGTGGGTCGTGGGTCGTGGGGTCGTGGGTCGTGGGGTCGTGGGTCGTGGGGTCGTGGCGTATTACCACCGATCATCGACGAACTACCAACCAATAACCAACGACCAATAACCAACGACCAATAACCAATAACCAACGACCAATAACCAACAACCATTTGACAATCGGCCGGGCGATGCGTCAATGGAATGCTCATGAACACCTGGCTCGACAACGAACTGCCCGACCTTCTGGCCGACCTCGAAGAGGTAGGTGCCAATCGGATGCGCCTGCTGGTGGCCGTCTCGCTTGCCTGCATCGGCGCCGTTGTGGCGTTGTCGGCGGCCATTGGCTATCTGGTCGTCGGCGGCGACCAGGCTACCCCGACGTTCGTTGTCGCGCTGGGCTTGCTTGCCGGCCCCGGCGTGCTGGGCGTGGTGCTCGCCTATCTGGCACTGGTGCGGGGCCATTTGAACTACCGGTTCGCCGCCGACGTGATGGTCCCCTTTTTGCGGGAGCGCTTCGGCAAATTCCGCTACGACTCGGTGGAGGGCCTCGACGATCAGTTGTGGCGCTGTACCGGCTGGTTTCCCGACGACGTCGAACACTCCAAGACCACGCACCGCACCCATTTTCGCGTCGACGAAGATGGGCCACTTGTGCGGTTTTGCCACCTGGTGATCACCCCACCCTTTTCGGTGTTCCGCAGGCTCGCCGGCCGCGGCGGGGCCCCGGAGGTCGAAGGCCTGTTCGGCGTCGTCGAAGACACCGAACTGCCCGGCGACTTCGCCCCACCCGACATCGAAAAGCTGCAGATAACCGAAGACGACGAGTCGATCTTCTTCTTTCTTCCCGCCACATCCCCCGTACTTCGCGCCGATCCCCGCAACCCCGTCGTCGACGAACAGCAGGTGCGCGAGTTCCTCTCCGCCTTCACCGACGTCGAGGATCTCGCAGAATCACTGCGGTCGAACCAACGGGCGTAGCGGTTCGCGTGATTCCAACTCTCCGATTACGCCAACCTCAGTTCCCCGGGCAGCCTCAACTGCGGCTAGCTTGGGCTACGGGTCGAGCGTTGAATCTCCACGGGTCAACCAGCGCCCCGCACCCAGCGCCGAAAGCCCAGCACCAAGAGCCCAGCGCCCAGAGCCAAGCGCCCGCTGTTTCCGGGAATCTCCCCCATCTCCTGGATGTTCCACCCCCTGAGACGTACAATTGTTGGCGAGTGACACGTACACCGCTTTGGAGGCGACGATGAAGAAAAAACTCACACTGCGCATGGACGAGGACGCCATTGCCCGAGCCAAGGAGTACGCCAAAGAGCGTGGCACGTCGGTGTCGAAGCTGGTCGAGAACTTCTTCGCCGCTCTCGAAAGCGAGCAGCAGGAAGACATCGAGCTTTCTCCACTCGTCCAGGAACTCGCCGGCATTGCTGCTGGCTCCGACCTGAGCGAAGAGGATTACTACGACTATCTCGAGGAGAAGTACAAATGAACGTCCTGGTCGACACCGACGTCTGGGTCGATATAGCACTTCGGCGCAAA
Organism: Myxococcales bacterium; assembly: GCA_007120915.1. GTDB lineage: Bacteria > Myxococcota_A > Bradymonadia > Bradymonadales > Bradymonadaceae > SLJM01. The sequence goes on from SKMT01000105.1 coordinate 7,085, forward strand.
GAGCATTTCTCCGACTCCGCTGCCGCTGTCAATTTGCTGGGCCGCCCGGGCAACACCCCTTATGCGTCAGCCCACTCCGTGACCACCGTCTATTTTCTTGTGTCACGTGAACGAGACCGCACAGCCGGCTTGCAAGCTGTCGAAGCACTGCTTCAACACGCTTCTGTCGCACCAGTGGATGGATCCGTCATCCATGACGCCACCGAATCCTCCTTCGACGACTTCGAAGACGCCGTCATCGAAAGCGCAGCGCGCCGCGCCGGACTCGACGCCATCATCACCCGCAACGTCTCCGACTTCGACGGATCGCGCCTGCCAGTGTACACCCCGACCGAGTTCATCTCCGCCTCCACGGTCTGAACCCCCAGAGCCCAGCGCCCAGAGCCCACCACCCAGCACCCAGCACCCAGAGCCCAGCACCCAGAGCCCAGCGCCCAGAGCCCAGCGCCCAGAGCCCAGCCCCCAGCCCCCAGCGCCCACCACCGAACACCCAACACCTACCACCTGCCCCATTGACTTTCCCCGCCCAATCCGCTCTTTTTTTCGCCGGACACTATCGCAGCCTTTTCTTCCGGCCCGGGGCCACCATGAACACCGTCACCTTCCGCGATTTCGAAGCCATCGAGATGCGCGCCGGCACCATCACGCGCGTCGAACCCTTTCCCGAAGCCCACAAACCGGCCTACAAGATCTGGGTAGATCTGGGCGATGACCTCGGCGTGAAACAATCGAGCGCCCAGATCACCGAGTTGTACGACCCCGAAGAGCTGGTGGGCACCCAGGTGGTCTGTGTGGCCAACCTGCCTGCCAAACAGATCGGCCCCTTCGAATCGGAAGTGCTCGTCACCGGCTTCTATCGCGAAGACGGCGCCGTTGTGCTCACTCAGCCGGAGTCGGAAGTTCCCAACGGTTCGCTACTGGCCTGAATGTCCGAGCCAACCCCCACCTCTCGACGACCATACCTCAAGCGCCTGATCGGGCTGGCGGTCCCGCACTGGAAGCCTCTTCTGGTGGCGACGGTGTCGCTTCTGATCGCGTCGGGCATCGTACTTTTGTATCCGCAGGCAGCCCGGATCATCGTCGACGACGTGCTGGCTGACGCCGCCGACTACGACCTGACGGTGGTAGGACTGGTACTTCTGGGGCTGTTTCTGGTGCAGTCGTTTTTCGTGGGGCTTCGGCACTATCTGTTTTCCGTGGTTGGCGACCGCATCGTCGCCGATCTTCGAAAGGAGTTGTACCGGGCGATCATCGACCGGGAGATGGGGTTTTTCGACGCCAACCGCACCGGTGAGTTGACCAGCCGTCTGGCCAGCGACACCCAGCTTGTCCAGAACGCAGTGACCAACAACCTGTCGATGGCGCTTCGCTACGGCGTGCAGGCGATCGGCGGGCTGATCATTTTGTTTGTAACAAGCCTGCAGCTTTCGCTGGTGATGGCCGTGGTGCTTCCGGTGGTGCTGGTGGTGGCCATCGGCTACGGCCGGAAGGTCCGGCGACTGTCGCGCCGGGTACAGGACGCCATCGCCGACTCCACCTCCGTCGCCGAAGAGTCGATCGGCGGGATTCAGACTGTGCGCAGTTTCGGGCGAGAGCCCGTGGAGAAAGCACGCTACGGTGAGGCCGTCGAAGAGTCGTTTCGGCTCGCGAAGTTCCGCGCCCTGCTGGGCGGGCTGTTCAGCGGCGGGGTCTCCTTTCTGGCCTACGCCACCATCGCCATCATCATCTGGTTCGGTGGCACGATGGTGTTGGACGGTGTGATGTCCGCCGGTGAGCTGACCGCCTACATTCTCTACGTGTTGTTCGTCGCCTTCTCGCTGGGAATCCTCAGCGGGCTGTGGACTGACTTTGCGAAGGCCGTCGGCGCCGCCGAGCGCGTCTTCGGGCTCATCGACGCCGGCACAGACGATGAGACCGACGCCGACGCCGGCGACATCGCACCCATCGCCGAGGGCATCGTTGAGTTCGACGGCGTCGACTTCGCCTACCCCACCCGCCCCGACCTGCCGGTGCTCCGAGATATCACCTTCCGCATCGACCCCGGCGAGCAGGTTGCCCTGGTCGGTGCCTCCGGAAGCGGGAAGACCACCATCGCCAACCTGCTGTCGCGGTTCTACCCGCCCAACAGCGGCACCATTCGCATCGACGGCCGGGATCTGACCGATTACCCCGAACCCCGACTGCGCGACGCGGTGGGCATGGTCGCTCAAGAACCGCTGCTTTTTTCCGGATCTGTGGCCGACAACGTACGGGTGGGACGCGAAGACGCCGACGATGACGAAATCGTCGAGGCCCTCAAACTCGCCAACGCCTGGCAGTTCGTCGACGAATTTCCCGACGGCGTCGACACCCTCGTCGGCGAGCGCGGTGTGCAACTGTCGGGCGGCCAGAAACAGCGCGTCGCCATCGCCCGGGCGCTGGTCAAAGACCCGAAGGTTCTGATCCTCGACGAGGCCACCAGCGCCCTGGATGTCGAAAGCGAAGCGCTGGTGCAGGATGCGCTCGAAACATTGATGGAAGCGCGCACCACCCTCATCATCGCCCACAGACTCTCCACCGTCGCCGGCGCCGACCGAGTGCTCGTCGTCGACGACGGCCGCATCGTCGAGCGCGGTGCCCACCAGGAGTTGATCGACCAGGATGGCCTCTACGCAAAGCTGGTGCAGCTTCAGCTTCTCGAGGACTGACACTCCACGCCGGCGCCTTCTGCGATATCCCCATGACCGAAGACGTTGAAACCACCGGGGGGGCACTGAACGCACTGGCCGAACACCGGTGGTATCTGGCGCTGTTCGCTCTGCTGGGACTGCTTCTCGCATACAGTTGGATGTCCACCGATGTGACCGCTCCCAACGAGCGAAGTCGCATCTACCTGACGATGTCCATCGTCGACTCCGGCTCCATCATCGTCGATGACCAGGTCGACAAATTTGGGCTCCCCTTCGACATCGCTGAACGCGACGGCCACTACTACACCGACAAGGCCCCCGGCAGCAGCCTGCTGGCCGTGCCGCTATTCTGGACGTACACGGCACTCGGCGGGGACACCACCTCCATCGAAGACCTGGTGTTGCTGGCGCGATTCGGTGTCATGCTGCCGATTACACTGGCTTCACTGGTGCTGTTCTGGCTCATATTGACCAGGCTGGGGTTGAGCCGACGGCTGGCAGCGGCGATGACGGCAACGCTGGCGTTGGGCACCGTGCTGTTTCATTACGGCACCGCATTCTACGGCCACACCATCGTGCTGTTGTGCACCCTGCTGGCGGTGTTTTGCATTTTCAAAAACCTGCAGCGCGACGGACCGTCAACGCTGCACTGGCCCTTGATCGCCGGTCTCGCTGCCGGCACCGCCTTCGCCGTGGAATATCAGGCGGTCATCGTCTTCGCCGCTGTCGCCCTGGGATTTCTGTCTGTCCCCGGACACCGCCGGGTCGGCCCCGTGGCTGCGCTGTGTGCGGGAGCGGCGCTGCCGGTGCTCATAGTATTTGCCTACCACACCGCCGCGTTCGGCCATCCACTGACAACGAGCTACGACTTTCTGATTCACGACGCCCCGGTCGAACACCACGACGCCGGGTTGTGGGGGGTGAGTTTCATCCCATCGCTGGAGGCGATCTACGGGCTGTTGTTCAGCCCCTCTCGGGGACTGCTGATGTGTGCACCGCTGGTATTGGTGGGGCTGGCGGGCATCCCGGCGCTGCTTCGCCGCTGCCGTTGGCTCGGCATTGTCACCGCTGTCTGCGCTGGAGGCTATCTGTGGATGGCCACCTCCGCTGACGACGTGTGGTTTGCCGGCTGGAGTTTTGGCCCCCGGCTTCTGATTCCCATGTTCGGGCTCGTCGCAATTGCCGGGGCCGTCGCCTACGACAAGCTGCGAACCCACCGCCCCTACATCGCGTCGGCGCTGCTCGGCATTTTCGTGGCAGCTATCGGCTATGTCGTCTTCGTCACCGTGATGTTCCCGGAACTGCCGCCTACCGTCACCGCTCCTGCCCCAAGCGTCGCCGCCCCGCTGGCGATGATGGGAGCACCGTCGCCGAATCTGGGAATGTGGTTCGGGCTGAAACCGCTGGCGTCGCTGATTCCACTTGCCGTCGGCGTTATTGCTGTGGCCGCGTTCATTGTGGCAGCAGCATTTCCCGGCACGGAAAGCGGCAATGGGCGCCGCTGGGCCACCGTCATTGTCGCCGGGCTGGTGTTTACCGCCGTCGCCTGGGGATATCCTGAAAACGTCCCCGACGACCGGCTCGATGACTTCGTGGAGCGCCGCGCAGCCGCCCACCGCTGACGCGTCAGAACCCACCGTCGTTCATGCCCATCCCCGGCCCGCCGAACTTCTGGGTCCAGTAGTTGTGGTACATCCCCACCCCGAGGTCCTGGTAGTCCGGCTGCATGATGTTTGCGCAGTGGCCGTCGCTGTCCATCCAGCCCTGCATCACCTGCTCGGCGGTCTGACTTCCCATCGCCACGTTCTCGCCGGTCATCCGCTCGTCAGGCGAGTCCATGTAGTTGGTGTCAGCGATCCGCTCGGCGGGGGTTTCGCCGGTTTCGGGATGGTCGTGGAAGATGTCTCCCAGCTCCTCCTGATCCATGCTGTGCAGACGGGCCGCACATCGTAGTTCCTCATCCATCTCGAGCGGGTCGACGGGATCGAAGCTTCCCTGCGTCCCGCAGTTCGCGCCCTCTGCGCGGTGCTGGTTCACCAACTGGAGCACCTCTTCTTCCATCTCAGCAGCGTCGCTGTCCCATGGCCCAAGATGGGCGCATGCCTCCGAGGGGGGCGGGCCTTCGGCGCAATCATCGACCTGCTCTTCCGGTGTGGCTCGACACTCCTCGGCGAGCGCCACACAGCGCGCTTCTCCATCCATCAGATCCTCTTCGAGGCAGGCGTCTACACATCCCTCCTCGTTGAGTGAGCGCCCGTCGTCATCGGAGAACTGCTGGAAGCATCCCCGCTCGCCCAGCGGCGCGTAGATGCGCTCACAGGCCAGCTCGCAGATCCCCTCGTCATCATCGGGCACTTCATCACCGGTGACATACGGCCCGTAGCAGGCGTCCACCAGGTCATCCGGGCTCGACTTGCACTCCGCAGAGGCCGCCACACAGCGCTGGCTGCCGTGCATCAGGTCGTCGTTCGCGCAGGCATCGACACATTCGTCTTCGGACAACCGGTCACCGCCGACGGTGAAACTCTGCTGGCATCCGTCGTCGCTGCGCGAGCTGTACACCCGCTCACAGGCCACCTCGCACACCCCTGCGTCGTCATCCGGCAGATCATCGGGATGAGCAAAACCGTCGTACTCCTCACTCAGCTCCAGCGGGTCATCGCCGCACCCGGTGGCCCCCACCGCGACCAAAACTGCTGCAATTGACAGGGCGACGACTGCTCTTCGGAGATGCTGCATCTGGTTCTCTGTGTTGGTGTAAAAAAACGGACTACTCCCCATTATCAGCGGGGAGCGCTCCTGCTTATCAGGGCAAAACCCGCCGTACGGCAAAGACGGACCGATCGTACAACTTAGCTTCCGTTGGCACCGGCGACCCGTTCGATCGCGTCTACCGACACCGCTCCATCGCGGACCACGTCGATATCATTTTTCTCCACATCGATCACGGTCGAGCTGGGAACGGGATTCAGATCCCCGGCATCGACGAACATGTCGATACGCCCCATGAAATTGTGGCGCACCTGGGCCGCCGAGGTCTCACCGGACTTGTTGCCCCGGTTGGCGCTGGAGACGAACACCGGAGAACCGAAGGACTCGACCACCTGCTTCGACAGCTTATTTTGTGGGACCCGAACTCCGAACTTCCCGGTGGCTTTCGTCAACTCCTTGACCACGTTGCGCGGAAGATTCTTGCTGGGAGGAAACCGGATCGTCAGCGGCGCCGGCCACAACTCCTTGGCCAGTGCACTGGCCATCGGGTCCACGTCATCGACGACTTTGTACAGATTGGAGATGGAGTCAATAAACAGAAGCGACGGCGCCTTGTGCACTCGCCGCTTCGACTGCAACAGCCGCATCACCGCATCTTCGTTCGTGACATCGGCAAACAGACGGTACGTCCCGTTGCAGGGCAGACAGGGCACCCCGCCCCGTTCGAGCACATTGACAATCTCAGAGACGACACCCTGCGGCGATTCATTCGAATCCATCTTCACAATTTGCATCGGAATCCTCCTGGCCAGGAGTAGGGGGAGTAAGCAACGGGCGCAATTATACCAGATTCCCGCTCCGATCTCATGCGGTTGGTTATTGGTTATTGGTTATTGGTTATTAGTTACTGGTTATTGGTTGGGGGCTGGGGGTTGGGGTGCGGTGGTGGTCTGTTGTGGGTGGTCGGTGGTTGGTGGTCAGTCGAGTGCGAAGTCGAGGAGGAGATCGGGGAAGTCGTCGACCAGCGCCGGGACGTGGGAGCCGCCGTAGATGGTCCACAACTCGACGTCTGTTCCGTCGGGGCAACTGTTGTGGCTGCGGCGTTCGGTCTCGGTACCCATCACCAGTGTGTCGAGAGTGATGTAATCGTCGATGGAGCGGGAGGTCGAACAGTCGTTTCGCTTCGCCCACCGCCGGGTCACCACCAGCGCGGAGGGATAGGCGCCGAGCACGCCGTTGTAGTAGATGACCGCGTCGTGCGTGCCGTGGATATGCAGCACTGAGACATCACCGGAGGGATCGTCGCAACTGGACGCTGAGGAAAGGCCGGAGCCGGCAAGCCCGGCAATGCTGTCGATGCGATCACCGAACTCACAGGCCAGACGGTAGGCAAAAAACGATCCGTTGGAGTGACCCGCCAGATGGACCTGGTCGGGATCAGCGGCGGTCTCTTCGAGCAGTTCATCGAGCAGCGATTCGAAGTAACCGACGTCATCGGGGTTGGCGTCGTAGAAGTCGCAGCAGTAATCGGTGGCGTTCCAGAACTGCTGGCCCGACGCATCCGTGGTTCCCTCCGGGAGCACCAGAATGAAGTCGCGGTCATCCACACGGTCCGATAGCCCGAAGTACGCGTCCTGGGCGGAGGCATTCATGGTGTAGCTGTGAAGCAGAAACACCGCCGGGTAGCTGCGGTCGGGATCGTAGTCTTCGGGCAGAATTACCGCGGCGGGTCGGTCCTCGGAGCCGATGGTCAACTCGTGATCTACCGGTGGAGAGTCTCCCGCATCGGGCTCGATGCCCGTGTCGGGGGCCTGCCAGTCATCGGGGCCGGCAGAAGCATCGGGTGACACCGGTTCGGCATCGAGCTCACCGGCGTCAAACTGGGTGGGAGGCCCACCACTGTTAGGATAGAGCACCTCATCACCGGACTCACCATCGGCCTGGATACAGCCCACCGCCGCCATAATCAGTACAGCAGTTGTGGCCATCAGTCGGTGCATAGGTTCGTCTCATCAGGGTCAGCACAACCTATCACCCACCACCCACCACCGACCACCTACCAGTGCCGAAGCAACCGGTGATAATAACGCACCAGATCCAGATATGCCTCCACTCCCACCCGCTCGTCGGTGCCGTGGATCCGTTCCAGATCATCGGCGTCCAACACCACGGGGGTGAACCGGTAGACATCGTCAGTCAGCCCCGAAAAGTGACGGGCGTCCGTCGCTGCCACCACGATTGACGGGGCGAGCGCAACGTCACCGAACACTTCGGCGAAGGCCGTCTCAATCGCCTCGTAGCCCCGGCTGTGAACCGATGCGACGGGGCTGGGCTCGGATTGCATCCGTTCGAGCTTCTCGACCTGAACCTCATCGCCGACCAGCCCCTCCAGATAAGCCATCACGTCGTCGATGCTGTCGCGGGGATGAATCCGAAAGTTCACCAGCGCCTCGGCGGTCTGGGGCAGCACGTTCTCGGTCTGCCCCGCCCGCAACACCGTGGGCGCCGCAGTGGTTCGAACCGCAGCGTTACTGCTGGGCTGGTCGACCATCTGTGAGAGCACCAGCGGCTCGAACAGCCACAGATTCCGAAACACAACTCGATGGCCAAACCCCATCTCGGCGACAGCGCGGTCGAACATCATCTCCACCGGCCCGTCTACAGCAGCCGGCATAGGACTGGTCTCCAACGCCGACACTGCTGCCAGCAGGTTGGAAATCGCCAGATCTTTCGGGGGCATCGACGCGTGGCCCCCTTCGCCCCGGGCGGTCAACCGCACCGTCAGATACCCCTTCTCGACGATGCCCACCAACGCCAGCGGCTCGTCGACCCCGGGCACAATGCCGTCGGTGACCACCAGCCCCTCATCGTAGACCGCCTGCACGTCCAGCCCCTGCTGTTTCATGTTGTCGGCGACCACCCGCGCCCCCTCCATCCCCCCGATCTCTTCGTCATGGCCGAACACGAAGTGCAACGTATGCTGTGGGCGCTTACCTTCTTCGAGCATCGCCTCCGCGGCCTCCAGAAGCGCCATCATGTTGTGCTTGTTGTCCAGCGTCCCCCGCCCCCAGATGTACCCCTCTTCGACGGCCCCCGAAAACGGCGGGTACGTCCAGTCATCTTCGGTCCCCTCTTCGACGGGCACCACGTCTTTGTGCGCCAGAAACACCACGTCTTTCGCATCCGGATCCGCACCTTCCAGCGTGTAGTGCGGCGTCAGATCGGAGACCAACTGTCGCTGTGCTTCATGGTGAAACCGCGGGAACCATTCTTCGAGCTGCTCTCGAAGTTCGACGAAGGGCTCGATATCGTCTTCGTCTTCCGGGCTAACCGTCGGAATCTGGATCGCCTCCGACAGCCGCTGCACGGCTTCGTCGGGATCGTCCAATTGCACATCGACCTGCTCGGCCGGCACCGCCGGCGACTCGACCTGGCAGGCCCGAACCAACACCACCGCCACCAACACGGCGATCACCAGTCCCACCACGGCTGCGACCCATCTCCATCGACTCATCGGCTCCTCCGGAATTACTCCAACGACTCAGTCCACCGTTGTAACACGGCCCTCCCGGGGATTGCGACATTCCGGTGCGATGTTCGGAGTCAGCCTCGCAAAGCGCAGCAGGTGCTCAACGCCTCAGATTCTCCTCCCCGAGTGGGGGAGGTGGCCCGGAGGCGCAGCCGGAGGGTCGGAGGGGGCCACGCAAACCTCAGCCTTCCACGACCTCACGACCCGCTCCCGGTTGCGCCTATGACGCGCTGCGTGATACTAATTTGAGAGTGAGTAATGTCGCCGGTTGGGTGCTTGTTTGGATCGCTTCGAGCGGGGAGCTTCACCGGGTCGGCCCACGCCGGCTCGATGCAGCACCCCGGAACACTACAGGCGTTGCTGCCGGTTGAATGCCAACAGGTTCGCCCCATCGGTAAGTGCAACTCCACAGGAGACGTCCTCCAACGGCGCTCCGGAGAGTGTCTATGACCCAAGACGAACAACTATTGCCGGAAGCCGGCGATCTGATCGGGGGCCGGTTCCGAATCCTGGAGATTCTCGGCGCCGGCGGCTTCGGCACCGTCTACAAGGCCGTCCAGGAGAACATCGGACGGGAAGTAGCCCTGAAGTTTCTCACCCCCGGGGTCGCCAAGGATCCGATTAACGTCAAACGCTTCCGCCGCGAGGCGTTCCACGTCAGCCAGCTTCGCCATCCCAACACGATCACCCTCTATGACTACGGCCAGACCGAAGACGAACTGGCCTACATGGTCATGGAGTTTCTCGATGGCATTGCGCTGGGGGACTGGATTCAGGACCACGGCGCAGTGGAGTGGCCCCGGGCCGCCCATATCTACATCCAGGTGCTCAAGAGCCTGTCCGAAGCTCACCGAAACGGGCTGGTGCACCGTGATCTGAAGCCGGAAAACATCTTTCTCTGTGAGATGTTCGGCGAGAAGGACTACGTGAAGGTGCTCGACTTCGGTGTGGCCAAAATGACCCTGGCCGAGGCCGACGAGGAATCCGATGAGGAGCCTCTCACCCGCGCCGGGTCTATCTTTGGCACACCGCTGTACATGGCGCCAGAACAGGCCTGTGCCGAACCGATCACCCCGGCGACCGACGTCTACGCACTGGGACTGCTGCTGTTTGAGATGCTCACCGGAAAGCCCCCCGTGACGGGGCGAAACCGCATGGATGTCATCCACAAGCAGATCCGCGATCCCGTCCCGGTTCTGACCGACGATCTGAAGGGCACAGCCTTCGCGGAGCTGATCCGCAAGGCATGCGAAAAGGAACCGGATCATCGGTTTGAAGATGCCGCCAGGCTGCTGAATGCCTTCCAGCACGCCGTGCGCCAGATGCAGATCACTCCTCGTCCCGAGGGTGGTACTCACCCCGAAATCTCCGCCTCCCATGCCGTCCCCGCCGAGGTCAATCGCGCCTACTCCCGCCAGCAAGGCCCCGCTACCCGCGATCCCGCCGCCGACGATCCCACCGCATTGGTGTCGGTACCCGAGGATCGGCTCAAGCCACCGGGCGCGCCGGCTCAGGATCCCACCAAAGTGGTGCAGGTCCCGGACGAAAAGGCCGGTTCCACGCCCCCGCCGGTTCCCGTCGAAGAGCTGCCCTCCGTCGAGATCCAACGGCTCGAACCGGCCGACGACGAACCGGCACCATCGCCCCCGGCCCGTTCGCGCCCCCGCTACGATCTGCCGCTGATCGGCAGGGACCGCGCCTTCGACAAGTTAACCGGCCTGGTCCGTGATGCCCGCGACGACAACTCCGGGCAGATGGTGCTGATCGAAGGCGAGGGAGGGGTGGGAAAGACCCACCTGTTGCACGCGGTGCTCAACAAACTGTCCGACGAACCGTTTGACATCTCTATTGCCGCCTATCGGCGACGCAGCCTGCCGATGGAGGCGCTGCGCGAGGCGATCGCCGGGCTGTGGGATGTCTCCCACCGCGACCGCAGAGAAGTGGATCGGGTCATCCGCAGCGACCTGCGCGAACTCGACGGATTCAGCGACCGTGAAATCGACAGCATTGTCCACTTTTTGCGGCCCCGCTCCACCGAACCGGACTCCGAGAACAATGCCGAAACCGGTGTGCTCTACGCCCGGCTCGAACGGCTTCTGGTACGCCTTGCCGAGCGACGTCCCGTCGTACTGGCGCTCGAGGACGTGCAGTATGCCGACAACACATCGCTGGCATTTCTCGAATACCTGGCGGTGACGGTGCGCACCCAATCCTGCCCCCTGGTGGTGATGATGACGCTGCGACCGGAGGAGCGGGGGCTGAATCCCGACCTCGGTCAGCATCTGCACAACATCAGCGCCAACGTCGGGGTGGGTTTTACGCGCATGAAGCTGCGGCGGCTTCGTGGCCGGGCGTTGTCGATGTTTCTCGACTCCATCCTGCCGCTGGAACCGAGGCTGAAAGAACGCATCGGCTGGTTGTCCCACGGTGTACCGCTGCATGCCATCCAGATCATTCGCTACCTGCAGGATGAGGGCGAGCTGATCGAACGAGACGATCTGTGGCATCTAAAAAGTGGCAATCCCCGTTCCATCGAGCTGCCCCCGGACCTGATGGACCTGATGAGCCTGCGCATCGAGCAGGCCGTCAACAAACACCACGATCCCCCCCGGATGCGCCGGCTGTTGCGTTGGCTGGCGGTGTTGGGGATGCAGGTGCCGCTACAACTGCTGGAGATGGTGCTGCGCGACGACGACCAGTTCGGCGATCACTTCGAACTCGACGCCGCGCTCACCGCCCTGGACCAGGAGGCGATCTGCAGCCAGTCGTTTCACCACAACGTGCTTTGTGTGGAATTCGACAACAGCCTGCTGCGTGAAAGCCTGCTGGACGAAATCGGCGAGCAGTGGTCCTCACGCACACTCCACCGCACCGCTGCCGAAAAGAAGATCGCCTACTACCGCAATCATCAGACCGAAGTGCCCCTCGTCGAAATCGCCGATCATTTCCGGCGCGCCGGCGACACCGAACGCTACCGTGACATCCTCGCGGCCAGCGGTCGGCGGGCGATGGAACGGTTCGATCTTCGGGGTGCCCAGGACCGATACCGGGAGTTGCTGAATCTGCTCACCGACCGCGGCGAACGCGGCAAGCTGTGGGTCGAGGCTCATGTTGCGCTCGCCGACCTGGCCCGGCGCTTCGGCAAGTTCGGCCTCGCCGAAGACCACTACCGCCAGGTCGTCGACTCCGACACCGCCTCCGGCACTGAAAACTGCCGCGCCCTGCGTGGTTTTGCCCACCTGATGACCATCCAGTCCCGCTATGAACAGGCCCGCAACCTGTACGGGCAGGCCCTCGACGCCAGCCAGCGGGGCAGCGATCCCGCCGGGGTGGCCAAGGCACTGATCGGGCTGTCGAAGGTCCACCTGATGCAGGGCGATCCACGTGCCGGCAAGCAGGTGCGCGACCGGCTCGAATCGATGCTCAGCGAGCTGAAGAATCCGGAGGTCCACGGCAAGGTGCTGTTTCATCTCGCCGAAGCCGCCCAGCGCCAGGGCCGGCTTGAGAGGCGCTACGACTACCTGGTGCGCGCCCGACAGGCCCTGGAGCAGTCCTCCGACCGCCACGCCCTCTCCGATACACTGATCGCGCTGGGCGGTTCTCTGTTGCGTCCGTCGCTAAACGAACCGGACCGGCTCCAGCGCGCCGAAGAGACCCTCAATGAGGCGTTGGAGTTGAACAAGGCACTCGGCGACCGACAGGGCGTCGCCGACGCTCTGCGCTACCTGGGACTGCTCGACATCGAACGGGATGCCATCGACGACGCCCGCCGTCAGCTCAATGAGAGCCTGTCGATCCACCGCACACTGGGCACCCCCTACAGCATCGGTGCCGCTCACAACGCCCTGGGGATTCTGGAGCTTCGCACCCGCAACTACGAAGAGGCCGAACGCCAATTCAACGCCGCCATCGACACCTTCAAGCAGATGGGCGACCAGATCGCCATCTCCCAGCCCCTTTTGAACAAAGGCATCACCGCCATCAACCGCGGCCAGTTCAAGCCGGCGCGCACCTATCTGCATGAGGCGCGCCGCATCAAGGAGTCGCTGGGAACAAGCTGGGCACTGTTTGATCTGCGCAATCACCTCGCGATCGTGGAGATGTGGTTCGGTCAATTCGAACGGGCCGAACAACTGCTCGACGAAACCCTCGATCGCGTCGATCACAGCGGCACCGCCGAAGATCGCGCCACCGCCCGCAGCCTCATGGGGCTGATGCAGTGCTTCCAGAGCCGCCTGCAACGCGCCGCTCTGGAGCTGGGACGCGCCCGCACCGACGCCCGGGAGCTAAACGTCGAGCGCCTCCAGCAGTTCTGCCGCGCCAACGCCGCGTTCTACTCGCTGCTCACCGAGGCCAAAAGCGACTACGACGAACTGGTCGGCACCATCGACGACAACCCCATTCTGGGCGAACTCGATCGCACCGTCTGGCTCGCCCTGCTGGGACGCATGGCCATCACCGCCGCCGAGCGAGAACCGAACCGCCAGTCCGTCCGCCTTCTTCGCACCGCCGCCACGCTCAACAGCCGTTTTGGCCGCAAAGAGCTGGTCCAACAGCTCGAAGAGGCCGCCCAGCAGCTTGAGAACAGCCTGTAAGTGGTTAGCATCTGCTGTTCGGTTAAGCTGCTAACTTCGACAATTTCGTATGAATCTCCTTAACTTCGACAGCATCGCTGAGTTGTGTCGTGGGACTTGTGTCTCGGGTCTTGTGTCCGGCTTACCGACCTATTGTGGATCGAAGCCATCACCATCGGTACCAGGACCCACGACTCAAGACCCATGACGCCAACGGTCAAGCCACCACTTCAGCCACAACCGCAGCTCGACCGATGGCTTAACCGATCAGGGATGAAGTGTTTAGATGTTGCCCACGTCTTGCCTGTTGATTGATTTGTTACTGACTCCGGGAGGATCCCATGAGCGCCCAACGCCTCGACGACGCCACCATCGAATCTCGCCTCGCCGAACTCGACGGCTGGCAACGCAACGGCGACGCCATCGAACGGTCGCTGACCTTCGATGACTTCACCGCCGCCATCGACTTCATCAACCGCATCGCCGAACACGCCGAAGCCGCCGACCATCACCCCGAGATCTTCAACGTCTACAACAACATCGACCTCACCCTGACCACCCACGACGCCGACGGATTGACCGAAAAGGACTTCAACCTGGCCGCCAAGATCGACGGTGAGGTCTGAGCTGATTCGGTAATTTGCGAGGTAGGCGCTATCGGTCGTTATCGGTCCCGTGGGGTCTGCGCGACCCACCCGATTTGTAGCTTCTGTGGTTCGCGGCGCTGGATCCCCCCAGGCAAGCCTGAGGGCTGAGCGGGGCGCTGGCTCGCCATTTCGGGCCAAGGCCCGGGCTCGCCCGACCCGTCGGAACATCTGCGCCGTTTGAAACAGCACGGACCACCCGTCGCTGGATCTCCTCTGGTTGGCTACGCTGGTTACCCCCAGGCAAGCCTGAGGGCTGAGCGGGGCGCTGGCTCGCCATTTCGGGCCAAGGCCCGGGCTCGCCCGACCCGTCGGAACATTCCGCCGTTTGAAACAGCACGGCCCAACCTGTTTTCCTTGCTTTTCCTTGGCGCTCTTGGCGTCCTTGGCGGTTCCCTCCCGCTTTTCCCTTGGCGGTCAGTACCGTGCGAGCCACTCGATCTTTTCGGCGATGTCGTCGATCCCGGGCAGAATCTCCGCCTCCAGATCGGGATGGTAGGCCACGAAGCTGTCCAACGACGCCACCCTTTGGATCGGCCCGTCCAGATACTCGAACAACTCGTCGCTGATCCGGGTGGCCAGCTCGGTGCCGAAGCCCCAGGAGGAGTTGTCCTCGTAGGCCAAAATCACCTTGTTGGTCTTCTTGACGGTGTTGCTGATCGCGTCCCAGTCGTAGGGGTTGAGGCTGCGCAGGTCGATGATCTCGGTGCTGACGTCGTCGAACTGAGCGGCGGCACGCCGGGCGCGTTCCACCAGCGCTCCGTAGGTGATGATTGACAGGTCGTCACCTTCCTGGATCATCTTCGCTTTGCCGAAGGGGATCATGTAGTCGTCCCCCGGGTTGCGCCCCTTGTTGTGCTGCTGGCGATACAGGTGCTTGTGCTCCAGGAACATCACCGGATCGTCACAGCGGATCGCCGTGCGCAACAGCCCCGCCGCATCCTCGGCATTCGACGGCATCACCACCCGAACCCCGGGGGTGTGGGTGAACAAGGTGGTACCGGACTGGCTGTGGTAGGGAGCGCCGCCTTTGAGATAGCCGCCGATGGGTACACGTACCACCAGGGGGCAACTGAAGGCGTTGTTGGAGCGCCACCGGATGTTCGACAGCTCGTTTCTAAGCTGCATGAACGCCGGCCAGATGTAGTCGAAGAACTGAATCTCGACCACCGGTCGGAGCCCACGCTGGGCCATGCCGATGCCACGGCCGACGATGTTCGCTTCTGCAAGCGGGCTGTTGAACACCCGATCGCCGCCAAATTCTTTCTGCAACCCGTGGGTGACCTTGAAGACCCCACCCTTGCCTTTGACATCTTCGATGTACTCTTCGCGGGTTACATCGGCGACGTCTTCGCCGAAAATCACGATCCGCGGGTCCCGCTCCATCTCAGTGTGCAGGCAGTGGTTCAACAGATCGACCATCGTCGACTCGCCATCCTCGGTATCGTACTGCGGGTCGGTGTCGAACCGATCGGTGGTTGGATCGCCTTCCGTGGCATACTGGTGGTCGAGAACGGTATCCGTTTCCGGGATCGGAAGCTCCAGGGCCTCGTCCACCGTCATATCCAATACATCGGAGATGCTTTTTCCCTTGTAGAGAATGTCGAGGGTTTCGCGGTTGTAGCGGCGCCCCCCGCATACCTCGCAGTGGACGTGGACGTCGGGCAGAAAATGCATTTCGATTTTCAGCATGCCGCCGCCCCCGCAGGATTCGCAGCGCCCGCCCTTGACGTTGAAGGAAAAGCGACCCGGCTTGTACCCCCGCACGCGCGCCTCGGGCACGCCGGCAAAGAGTTCCCGAATGTCGCCGAAAAGCCCCGTGTAGGTCGCCGGGTTGGAGCGCGGAGTGCGCCCGATGGGACTTTGATCGATGTCGATGACCTTGTCGAAATGCTCGAGGCCGGCAATGCGCGCGCCGTCGTCCCCGGGGACCCGGGAGCCGTGGAGATTGCGCAGCAAAGCCGGATACAAGGTATCGATGATGAGGGAGGACTTGCCGCTTCCGCTCACGCCGGTCACGCACGTAAAAAGGCCCACTGGAAGGCTTGCCGTCACCGACTTGAGGTTGTGCAGCGAAGCGCCCTCCACCGTCAGTTTACGCTTGCCGGCTTTGCGACGTTTCGTCGGCACGGCGATTTTCTTGCGTCCGGCCAGGTAATCTCCGGTCAGGCTGCGGGGGTTGTCGATGACCTCGCGCGGCGTGCCCGCGGCCACCACCTCGCCGCCGTGGCGGCCCGCCCCCGGCCCCATATCCAGAACGTAGTCGGCCTCGCGGATGGTGTCTTCGTCGTGCTCCACCACGAGGATGGTATTTCCCAAATCGCGCAGTTCCTTCAGTGTCTTGATCAGGCGTGCATTGTCGCGCTGGTGCAAGCCGATGGAAGGCTCGTCGAGCACGTACAACACCCCCACGAGACGGCTGCCGATTTGACTGGCCAAACGAATGCGTTGCCCCTCCCCGCCCGAGAGCGAACCGGCGGAACGTTCGAGGGTGAGATAGCCCAAGCCCACGTCGACCAAGAAGCGCAGGCGATCGTGAATTTCCTTGACGATGGGCACGGCGATTTCCGCGCGCCGGCCGGTCAGTTCCAACGAGGAGAAGAGCTCCAGCGCCTTGCTGACGGCCAGGCCGGTTACCTCGGCGATATTGCGCCCGTCGACGTGCACGCTCAAGCTGCTCTGCTTGAGGCGGTCGCCGCCGCAGGCGGGACAAGCCATGTGGCGCATGAAACGCCCGATGTCCTCCCGCGCCGCGTCGCTCTCACTCTCGCGGTAACGGCGTTCCAGGTTGGGAATGACCCCTTCGAAGGTCTTGCGGAAACTGTATTCGCTGCTGTCGCCCTCGAGGGTAAATTGGATTTCGTCTTCGCCGGATCCGTAAAGCAATACCTCGCGAAACGAGGCGGGCAACTTCTTCCAAGGCCGATCGAGACGCTGGCGGTAGTGGGAGGACAGACTTTCGATCATGCCGTAAAAGAAGCTCCCCATGCGCCGCTCATAGGGCGCCAGGGCTCCTTCTTCGATGCTGAGGTTTTCGTCGGGCACCACCAACCCGGGGTCCACGTGCATCTGGACGCCCAAGCCGCCGCACTCCTC
>SKMT01000069.1 GCA_007120915.1 Myxococcales bacterium
AGAGCCCAGCACCAAGAGCCCAGCACCAAGAGCCCAGCGCCAAGAGCCCAGCGCCAAGAGCCCAGCACCCAGCGCCAAGAGCCCAGCGCCAAGAGCCCAGCGCCAAGAGCCCAGCGCCTACTCCACCGACCCGTCCTCCGGGCCGGGCGGTGGGCTTCCGATCTTCTTTTCGTATTCGTGTTGTAACGCGTCGGTGTACTCGTGGACCCGCTCCAGACGGTTGTGCACCGCCGAAAGCGCCTCTTCCAGCTCGGTCAACTCCTTTTTGAGCCCCGCCGGCCCGCTGAGTGTTTCGGCAATTTCTTCGCGGTGAGCCTGCTCGCGGGCCTCATCCATCCCACTGATGATCACCCCGATAAACAGATTCAGCACGATCATGGTGCCCATCAGAACGAAGGACACAAAGAAGATCGGCGCAATAATTGGAAACGTCTCCGGTGAGGTACAAAGCTCCTCTTTGAACCCGTAGCTGTAGACGTCACAGCCGTAAATCTGGGTGTAAAGCACGTTCGTCCAGTCCTCCAGCGTGACCACCCGGAACAGTGTGAGAAGCGACTCCTGGAGGGTGCCGAAGTGCACCGGATCATTGTTGGCGAACAGAAACACCCCGGTGACCGCATACATGTAGAACATCAGCCCCAACAGCATACTGACGTACACCATCGAGGGGATGCTCTTGAGCAGTGCTACCACCAGAATGCGAAGCCGCGGGATAAACCGGACCAGCCGCAACACCCGCAGCAGCCGCGCCAGCCGCGCTACCAGCGCATACTGTCCCGCCGCTGGAACCAGCGCCAGCGCTACGATCGTAAAATCGAAGACGTTCCAGGGATCGTAGAAATAGCGCCACGGTTTCTTTCCCTCCGCGCCCATCTTCAGGATGATCTCAACGATGAAGATCCCCAGTACGATGGCGTCCAGCGCAAAGAGCAGATCCCCGTGCTTGTCGACGATTTCGGGGTAGGTCTCCAGCCCGACGAGCACGCCGGCGAAGATGATCACCGTTATGATAAACCGCTCGAACCAGGGATCTTCGACGATACGACGCAGATAGGGTTGCAACTTCTTCATTACGGCTGACCGGTGTGATTCGAACGTCTCGAACGGACTTCCCAAAGACAGGTGCCGGCCACTTTCAATAATTCCCCGTCGCTACGCAACAAAAAACCCCCGGCGTCTCCACCGGGGGGGGATATCCTTGAAGCGTTACTTTAGCAAACCTTCAGGTTAACCCCTGGCTCCCAGTTCGATGTGTGCGGCCAGTTCCACCAGGATACGGGCTTCGCTGTCAGCGTCACTCAGCTCACCACCTTCGGCTTCGGCGAGCGCTTCCGCCTCGGCATGCACCTCCGCCCAGAAGCCTACAAAAGCGTCGATGCAGTCTCCGGCGATCGACTCGGCAGTTCCCTCCGCATCGATCTGACCGTGGGCCTCAGAATAAGCGCTGATGGCCGACTCCAGATCGATCTGCTCGAACAGCGTCTCGTGTTGCTGTTCAAGCTCGGCTTTGACCTCGGACCGGAACGTCGCCCAGGCGTCGGCACGAGCCTCGGAGTTTGCCTCATCCCGAAGCTGCGCTTTCAAATCCGCCGATGCCTCACCGACGGCGCCGATGGCGCTTTCGCCGGTGTCGAGCGCTTCGAGCATCGCCTCCACACACTTGGCCACGAAGTAAGCTCGGATCTCATCGACGTGTGCTTCAGCTTCCGCCTGCACATCCGCCGACAACTGTGCGGAAGCGACCAGGAAGCTTTCGATGGCAACCTGGGCCTCTTCGGCCTGCTCTTCGGCCTCCATGCCGATGTCGCTTCGCGCCTCAGCAGCCGCTTCGAGATACGCTTCCATCGCCGCCTCGGAGTCGGTCTGAGCCTCATACAACTCGGCGTCGAGCTGGGCCCGGGCTTCCGAACGGGCTTCGAAGGCCGCCTCGATGTCGGAGCGACTCTTCTCCTTCTGGTCTTCCAGGTAGGCTGCCGCCGACTGCATCGCGCTGGCCGATGCCCGGGCGTAGGCTTCGACCTCCGAGCGGTAGTCCGCCGAGGCTTTCGCCTCCGAGGCTGCTTCGGCGCTGATGAAAAAGCGGTGGTCCGCGCTGTTGCAGTCATCGTTCCAGTCACCGGAGCTTTTCGCCTCCACCAGGGTGTCGACCTCGAAGGTGGTCTCCGAGTTGATCGGTGCGCTGTACACTTCCGCTTCCACAGTCACGTCCGCTTCTACCAGCACCGAGCCTTCACGTTCGTCTTCGTCCTCTTCCTGGTGAGCCTCCACGTACATTTCTCCGCCCGTGTACAGCTCCAGGTCGACCTCCACCTCGAAGTGGCCTTCCGCTTCTACTTCGGCTTCTGAGGTAGAGACGACGTGCGATTCGCCCTCCCCGTCGACTTCATAGGCCTGAACGGCCTTGCCCTCGAATTCCCCCTCGCCTTCCAGTTGTCCGTGTACGGTTGCAGTATCCTCATCGTGTTGCTGGTTGTCGTTCTCTTCTACCGGTTCCCCACAACCGATCCCGGCGGCAATCAAAGAGATGATTGCCAGCGAATACAACGTCTTTCGAATCGACAGCGAGTGCATAAAAGCACCTCCTGTTGGCTGGAAATGATGGCGACCATCCGACGCAACCATTGCAATCGGAATTACCGGTCGTCCGAGTTTCCGCTGCCAACAGAGTGCAACCCCCGTTCCAGCCCCCCGCTATCGTCGAAAAAGCCTCAAACTATGACATCATTGTCATCACCGGAAAGATAGCCCCCCCAGATTTCAGTAACTTACGGCTACGGCCCGTCGCCAGGAGGAGCACTACTGCTGGCGATATTGCTGAACCAGCCTCTTCATCTCTTCGGCCGGATTGCCCTGCGCCCCCCAGGGCAACACAGCACGGTCGAGCACGTCGGTGCCCACACTCACCCGCTGCCAGCGCCCGCCCGCCTGGCGCATCCGCATCAGCGGCGCCGGCGCCATCCCCGATTTCTCGTCCACCGGGCAGGTGCCCCACTGCACCTCCAATTCGCTCGTCGCATCTACGACCACCCCCACAAAGTCACACAGCGCCTGGTAGGCCATCCCATCGATCCAGCGGAATCGATGCTCATCGTCGGGAATCACCGCCGACGCCAGGGTGGCCAGACCATCGACGTTGGGCCCGATCCCCAACTGCACCCGGCGCTCAAGCCGATCGCAATACGCGCGGCTGAACCAGCCCGGCGTATCACCCCACACCTGGTCATCCAGCATCTCGGCGACTTCGCTGCCCAACTGCCCCCATGCGAAATCTCCCGGCTCTTCAGCGCCCACAACCTCCGAGCGCCACAATCCGGCGGGACGCGTTGGGATCTGACGCCCCGCCTTGTGCGCCTGTTGTTCGAACACCTCGAACTGCTCGTACTCCTCGATCACCATTTGCTCGATGGGCACCGGGCTCCATCCATCGGCGTCGAGCCGGTTTCCCAGCGCGTCGTCAACCGGTTCGTAAAATACCAGGTCAAAGGAATTGACGGCAGGGGTGTCAGGTTCATATTGTAGCGGCGGTTGCATCCAGTGCGCTACGAGCGTACTCTGGATGAGCCCGCGAATTTCTCCGATCAAGAGTTGCTCACCGGGGTTGACCGACCAGATCGCTGCACACCAGCGACGAGTCTGTTCCCCGGACACCTGCAACACTGCCGGATGGACGGCATCGATCTGTGAGTTCCCGTTGTTATTTTGTTGGTGCATCGGCCTGAACCTCTGGTCTAATTTGTCTGGTGAATGCCGAATTTGTCGGGCGCCGCACCGACGCAACCTGACGGTGCGTCGAATACCGCCCAGATCCAAAACCCTCAACACCAAAACACCATGAGTAGAAAACGCAGCCGCGGAGGTCGCCGCGGCGGGACCAACATTCATCCCGAACTCGAAAAGCTGACGGCACGTCTGGGCGATTACACCCCCGTCCAACCCACCCAGCGCATTCGTCTGGAGACGAAACGCCACGAGTACATCGGTCGGATCATCGATATGATCACACCGATTGCCCGTGGGCAGCGCTGCCTGATTACCAGCCCCCCCAAGGCCGGTAAGACGACGATCCTAAAGGCGATCGGAAAGGCGGTGCACCGCAACGATCCGGACATCTACCAGATGGCGTTGCTCATCGATGAGCGACCCGAAGAGGCCACCGACTTCAAACGGTCCATGCCGTTTAAGGTCTACGCCTCCACCGCGGATCGGCGCCCTTCGGACCACACCAATCTGGCCGAACAGGTCTTCGTCAAAGCGATCCGCCGGATGCTGCGCGGCGAAGACGTGCTGATGCTGCTCGACTCGATTACCCGTCTGGCCCGCGCCTACAACCACACCCACACTGGCAACGGGGGCAAAACACTCTCCGGCGGTGTCTCCGCCGGCGCGCTGTACATGCCTCGCCAGCTCTTCGGGTCGGCGCGCAACCTGGAGGAAGAGGGAAGCCTCACCATCCTGGGCACCGCCCTGATCGAGACCGGCAGCCGCATGGATGAGGTGATCTTCCAGGAGTTCAAGGGTACGGGCAACATGGAGCTTGTGCTCGACCGCGAGCTCTCCCAGCGGCGGCTGTATCCGGCCGTCGACGTCGGCAGCAGCGGCACGCGCCGCGAAGAGGCGATGCTCGATGATCACGAAAAAAAGCACATCCCCAAGCTGCGTCGCTATCTGATGGACCAGCACCCCGCCGACGGGCTCAAATGGATGCTCAAGCGGCTCAAGGACTCCAAGAACAACCACAACTTTCTGCGGTCCGTGCCCAGCCGCTGATCACCGCTGCTGGTCTACCCAGGCCATCAGTTGGTGCTCCACACCCGGCTGGTCACCCAGTCCAAGATCGACGTCGGGGGGAAACCACACATGCCCCCCGTCGCGCACCCAGCGCACCTCGATGCGCCCCGTCGTCGCCGCCAGATAGCCCCGCAGTGACTCGGCGGGCACCATCGGGTCGCCGGGGCTGGCGACCACCAGCGTCGGAGCCTCGATCTCGTCGAGTCGATCGCCCGCTGACTGCGACCCGTAGTAGTGGTCCACATCCCGAAATCCGAACCGGGGAACCACGGTGAGCGCATCCCACTCACGCAGTGTCTCCACCTTCTGAATCCGCTTTACCGGCGTCGGCGCCCGACCTCCACGGGCGATCGTGGGATAGGTCTGTTTTAGCCCCCGCAGAAGGTACTGCCGATACACCCAGCTCGCCGGCGCATCGATCTGCTGCTGGCATGCCTTCAGATCCAGCGGAGCACACACCGCGACCACCCCCGCCAGCCGGTCGTCCACCTTGTCAGCAGCGGCACACAGCGCCACGTGTCCACCCAGCGAATACCCCACCAGCGCGATCTTTTCATATTCGTCCAACGGCGGCGTCGACAGCAATTCTCCCAGATCGTCGGTGAACCCGGCGTGGTGCAGATCACGTCCCAGCCCGTCGGCTCCGCGAAGCGACATCCGCATGCAGGCTAACCCACGCCGATGCGCCGCCGCAGCGGCCAACCGGCAGTACCCCCGGTTCACTTCCCCGCCGAGCCCGTGCAGCACCACCACGGCCACATCCCTGGAATCTCCCGGCGAAAACTGGCCCGAATAGATGATGTCGTCGCCGAACTCGTTGGCCACCGTGGTACGCCACGGCTCCGACTCCGGACATGGCACCGAATGGAGATGATCCCGAACCGCCGGCGCCACCGTCCAGAAGTGCCCGATCATCCGCCGGGCAATACCGTTGCGCCGCGTCACTTTCAGATTCGCCATTTGTTCTCCCATCTTATCCTCAGAACAGACGCACAGGGTTCGCAACAACCACCGACTCTGTTACCGTAGCGCCCCGTTGAAGTGCAATGAGTTGACCGTGATGTTCGATGTTTCCACCACAGGATGAGCCCATGAGCCTGCAAGAACAATTCGACGATGCCGCCGACCGTGTTCAGACGCTGTCCGAACGCCCCGACAACGACACGATGCTCGAGTTGTACGGGCTGTTCAAACAGGCCACCGAGGGCGACTGCACCACCAAGAAGCCGTCGCGGCTCAAGATCCGGGAACGCGCCAAGCACGGAGCCTGGGAAGACAAGAAGGGAATGGCCGAGGACGACGCCAAGCAGGCCTACATCGATCTGGTCGACCGGCTCGTCGAAGAAGACGGCGGATGATGGGCGCTACCAGTCGTATTCGACGCTGAAGCTGTGGCTTTCGACCAGCGCGGCGGCGTTGCTCCCCCGGTCCATCTCCACCTCCAGGCTACACTGGCCGCCGTGGCCGGGGTACACCGCCGGGTTGCCCGTGGTCTCCATCACACCTACCTGCTCGCAGATCGCCGGGGTTGTCGACTGCAGCGACGTCTCCACCGCTCCACCGCACAGAGGCGCATTCGATGCGAGCCTGGGCATCGCTTCGATCTCGTACATCTGCTCGGCGATCATCACCTCCGCCTCGCCCATCCGCTGGCCTTCGCCGGACAACTGATAGGCCCGCACGTCCATCTGACTGATATCTCCCATGCTGGTGAAGTGAGCTTCCACCGGGTCCCCCCCTCCCTCTTCAGGGGTCATCGTGACCGAACCGAAGGCGGTGGGACGGATCTCGACGGTGCGCCGCGGCTCGTCGACGTCTTCGAGCTCAACGGCGTCCTCCGGCTCGATGTCGACGGGAAATTTGCCGGAGCCGCGAAGCGGGTTGCCCTGTGCATCGTACTTCAACAGCTTTAACGGCACGGTGTAGTCATCGAGGCTGTCCATCAAGTACACTCCGGCGCTTGTTTCGGGGCAGTGGGCGTGAGGGCCCATTGAATCGACCCCGTCGAGATCGCGGTGCAACCGAAGCCCGGCGACCTCCCCGGTGTACACACGGAAACTGTCGGTGATCAGCTCGTCGTCACCGGACTGTTCCCCCTGCTGGGACGCCTCTTCATCCTGTTCTGTGTCCATTCCCGGCACGGCGAACTCAAACTCCAACGTCGCCTCCCCTTCGCCGACCACATCCAGGTCCACCCGCACCGCGTCGGCTTCCCCGTAGGAGTCCGGCTCGAAATCGGTCACCTCTACCACCTCCGGATCACTGGAGCGGACCTCTTCCATCTGCAGGGTTTCATGGTCCGGGTAGCATCCACGCACTTCATCGCAGAACTCCCCGCCGGCGGACGGCCCCCTCACCAGCACTTCTGCCTCCCAGTCCACTGCCAGACGATGCTCCAGGTCCACGAACAGATACCCCTGGTCGCTGTTCGGCTCCTCCCCCGAATCCTCCACACATCCCACGGCAGATCCCACCACAACCGCCGCCACCATCACCGACTTCATCACACGCATCACGTCTCAACTCCGTTTCACCGCAACGAACCCCTCGGGCCGACGACATCCTAGAACTCACAACCATCACACACAAATAAAGGCCGGTGTTAGGTGGTCGGTGTTAGGTGGTCGGTGGTCGGTGGTCGGTGGTGGGTGGTCGGTGGTGGGTGGTCGGTGGTGGGTGGTCGGTGGTGGGTGGTCGGTGGTGGGTGGTCGGTATCAGACGTTGGGAACTCGCCAAGCACCGCCAACCACCAACCAACAACCAACAACCAACAACCAATAACGAACAACCAATAACCAACCGCCCAGATCTTGCAATCACAGGGCGGCTAGATTAGGCTCGAAGCGTAATGGACGGCCCGTCTGCTCTTGTATTACCACACCGGCGGTCCCCCGCCTCTGGAGGAGTTGGCCGGCGGATGGTCCGGCATCGGGGCGTCACCGCTCGATAAATCCTGTTTCGACCCACCAAGGGTGCGCGCGGCCAGAGGATGCGCGCTGGACAGCGGAAGCGACTGCCGCTGTGTCTAGGAGAATCGCACTATGTCTGAACGTTTTGTAGGTAGCGTCAAATGGTTCAATGAGCAAAAGGGATACGGCTTCATCAGCCAGCCCGACGGCGAGGATGTCTTCTGTCACTTCAGCGCCATTCAAATGCCGGGCTACAAGACCTTGCAGGAAGACCAGCGCGTTGAATTCGAGGTCGAAGATGGCCCCAAAGGCCTCCAGGCCGTCAACGTCATCCCCCTGGACTAAATGGATGCACCATCGTGGACGAACCGGGCCGTCAGGCCCGGTTTTTTGGTTCTTGGAACTACTTAAACTCGCTGATGAACAGCGCTGTCATCACATACCCCCTTTCA
>SKMT01000260.1 GCA_007120915.1 Myxococcales bacterium
CTGAAGACTTTCCTACTTTCCCTTCAAGGAAATCCCTTCAAATTCCTTCCGACTTACTTCGCACACGAAAGAGCACGAAACAAAAAAGCCGGGCGCCCCAGCGGGCACCCGGCTTTTTTGTGTTTGCTGCATCAAGCCTCAGCGTTGCAGAAATTCATTGTGTAGCCTCTCAGCGGCCTGCTCGACCCTCTCACAGTCTACCACCCAACTGAGCCGGTCCGGATACACCGTCAGATGCAGCGCGTCGATACCGGCCTGTTCCAACAGCTTCTGGCCCCGTGTTGCCCATCCACAACGCGTGCCAATACCCGTTCCCACCACACTGACCAGCCCTGCGATCACCGTGGTGACATCGTCGCCGAGTTGCTCCAGTTCGTCGCGCATCACCTCCACACCGTGGATGTTGTCCAGCTTCACGAACGCCTTTGCTGCGGCGCCGGGGCTGAACTGAAGCACCGAGCAGTCAACACCGTCCAACTGGCGCATTATCTCGTCGCCACTGGCTTCGGCACTGACCCACAACCCCCGCTCGATGTGACTGACGGCGGCGGCGGGGCAGCCCTCCTCGGCATGTTCGATCACTTCGTCGGTCAAGTCGATGCGTCGCACCACCGTGCCCGGGCCATCCGGGCTGTGTGTACTGCGAGCGTACAGCGCAATATTGGAGCGTCGGGCAAACTCAACGGCCTGCTCGTTGAGCACTTTCGCCCCGCTGCGCGCCATCTCCTGCATCTCCTCGTAGCTCAACTCTTCGAGCCGTTCGGCGTCCAACACCACCCCGGGGTCCGCGTTGTATACACCATCGACATCGCTGTAGATCTCGCAGGCATCTGCATCCAACGCTGCTGCCAACGCCACCGCCGTGGTATCACTCCCCCCCCGTCCCAGGGTGGTGACATCCCGCCGGTAACTGGCTCCCTGATAGCCGGCGACGATTACGATACGCCCCTGGTGCAGCTCGTCCTGCACCCGGAAGGGACGCACGTCCATAATACGAGCATTGGAGTGGTTGTGAGTGGTGATAATCCCACACTGTGACCCGGTGAGGCTGACCGCCTCATGCCCGTATTGCTGAATGACGATCGACATCAGCGCCATCGAGATGCGCTCGCCCACCGACAGAAGCATATCCAGCTCCCGGCGCGACGGATCGGGAGACAGCTTCTGTGCCATCTCCAGCAGGTCGTCCGTCGTATCTCCCATCGCCGACACCACCACCACCAGGTTGTAGCCCTTTTCACGGGTGGCGACGATCTTTTCGGCCACCTGCTGGATCCGATTCAGGTCCGCCAGCGATGAGCCCCCGTATTTTTGTACCAGTACGTTTTCAACGGGCATACGCTATCTCACAGCACTGCTATGCCCTCCCTCGGGCAAGCTGGGGATGGATTACTCCACAACGTTTCCAATAAGAGGAAATATCGCCGCAAACAACAGAAGTGCCCCTCCCGCAAACATCGCCACCGCCAGAATCGGAGCGAAACCCATCGCAAGCATCACCGCAAAGCCCACCACCCCGAGCCCACCGACCGCCGAATAGGCAACCGAACGAGCACGGTTTGTTATCGACAACACGGTCAACACCAGCGCAATCAACGCCACGACCACAGGCATCGCAACCACAGCAATGTCTGCCGCACCCTCCGGGATCCCATCCAGCACCACCGCCACCACCGCTATGACCGTCATCATCAACGCCGCCAACACACCAAAACCACGTTGCATCAAACCGACAATCTTCTCTGTGTCCAGCCCTCCGCTGTCGGCTTTCTCGGCGCGATCCGATGGCCCCTTCGCTGCCGGCTCGACAGTGCCTTGCTGCTGCGGCTGTTGTGCTTGGCCAGCCTCCATGCCGGGCGACGCCGCTGGAGGCTGCTTCACTTCCGGTGTTCCCGCTGCTGCCTCGGCTTCCCCCCCGGCAGCGTCAGTCTCCCCCCCCGGTGGCTCTGTCTGGGGAGGGGAGCTGGTCGGTTCGCTGCCGAATGCTGGCTGCGCTGCTCCAACGGCCTCTGGGGTGGACTGTGTAGCTTCGGGTTCCCCGGAACCAGGCGCAACGTCCAGGGGTGGCTCTTCGACATCGGGGTTCTCTTCAGACACATCCTCCACATCCATCGGTACCACCGCACTGACATCCGGGACACTGTCCCCACTCGTTTCGAGTCCCGACGATTCACCGACCGGCTCTGCTATTGGCGATTCTTCCTGCTCTTCGTCCATTTTGTCCGGCCCACCCACCGCAAAAGCTGGTCCCGTATCGGGCCGGCTGCTCTCCGGGCTCTCCACAGCTAGATCGGGCTGTAGTTTCTCCGGCTGTTGCTCCTCTTTTGTTCCTGTTCCAGGCTGGGACTCCTCCCCCCCACTTCCCGCCGGAAAGCTTGTTCGTCCTCCCCCACCGACAGTCCCCATCTTCAGATCTTTGTCGGACTCTCCGAACGGCGTCTCGGACTGAGTGCCGCTTTTACCGGTGTTCATGCTGTAGGTGCCGGTGCCAGTAATTCCGGTATCCGAGCTGCGAGGAGAGCTGTCATCATCGGATGACCCCTCCCCGCTGTGGCTGCCCTCCTTCTTCTCGCTTTTCTTCTTCGGCTTAGCGGCCCGAAAGATACCACTTCGGGGGGTGTCCCGCTGCTTGTTTCGCCGGGCTTCGTACTCATCGTCCGCACCGGAGTCGCCGTCACCTGTATCGGGGGTTTTCAGCTCCTCCGCCCCCCCGGTGCCCCCCGGTGTGGGAAGCTGGAAGTTGTCAACCGAAGCCGGATCATCGAGGACCGCCGTCTTCTGAACATCGTCGCCTTCCGACTCCTCTATGGCTGCATCAAGCCCCATCTCATCGACCTTCGCCAACTGCTCCGGGCTTAACGCCTGGGTGGAAACATCGCTTTCTGCCTCCGTGCTGCCCCCTCCAACCTGCATCGCCGCACCGTCGTCACCACCGGGCATTTCATCGACGGAAATCCCCTCATATGTATCGAAGTCGCCCTCTTCACTGTCGGAGTCCGACGGCTTTGGCGGGGATTCGTCCTCCGAGCGCTGCGCACTCTGCGAGGAGTCCAGGTCGCCGAGAGACAGGTCCTCCTTGAAACTTTCCGGAAAGTTCAGCTCATCGGGATTGACCACTGCAGTGGCCGCTTCTTCCGGCTCCGAATCGTCGTCTTGCCCCCCTCCCAGCGCATCAGCAATGCCCTTGACTTCCTCGGGGCTGACCTGACGAGTCGAATCATCTTCTGGCTCTTCTTGTTGCTTCCCGCTCTTCTGCTTCACCTTCTGGAGCGCCCGGGCCAGATCGGAGCGACTCACCGACATTGTCGGACCGTCGTCGTCTTCTTCGCTCTCCGACTCCTCCCCGCCGACGACCGGCACCCCCATCAGTGTCTTGTTTTGATCGCCGCCATCATCAGCAACGGGCATCCCCATCATCGTCTGTTTCTGGGCCCGGACGTTCTCTTCGAACTGGTGGTCACAGCTTCGACACACAGGGGCGTCGTCCGGAACTCGGGCGTTGCACGAGGGGCAGACTTTCACCGGGTTCTCCTCTGATCAACTCGTTACATCAGCACTTCCGCGACGGCGAAATTGTGGGGCTGTAACACCACCTCTGGCAGCACCATTCCATCGTTCAACGGCACTGCACCTCCGGAAATCACACCGGCTCGCTCGTCAGCGGATCCAAGGTACGGTACGCACAGACGCGCGAGGATGTCAAAACCTGCTTGTCTCCAGCCCGTTGCACAGGCGCATCTTTATGGATTCGTTGGTCAAATCCCCTCCGACGTCATGACGCACCGGCCGGGGCGAACTGGTCGACCAGCTCTCGCGTCTTTTGCTTCAGCTCTTGGCCCCGCAGCTCGCCGTAAAACTGCTCCAGGCGCGACTCCTCAACGTGCTCGCCCAGCAGGCGAAGCTGGTTGAGCGTATCCGGTGAAATGTGCGTGTCCGGCGCCTCCATCAGAAACGACGCATAAGACTCGAACGCCGGTTCGAACTGCTGGTCCGCAAACAACCCCCGTGCCAGCTCTTTGTGCAACCGGGCGCGTTCGTCGGACTGCAGTTCATCTTCCAGGCGCCGCTGAAGCCAGTTGAGATACCGGTCGTGCAGCCCCGAAGACTTGCCCAGCCGCTGAATTTCGTCGAATGCCGCCGTCCGCTGCTGTGGGCCCGTCGCCTCTTCCCAGCCCCGATCGAACGTTGCGAATGCCTCTTCACGCTCCCGCAGCTTCACCTCGTAGATCCGGCCCAGATCCAGAAGCAGTTCCACCCGCCGTTGCGGTTTGTCGACCTGCTCACAGTGTTCTTCGAACAGCTCGACAAGCCCATCCCAGTCGTTGGCTTCCGTCAACTCCTGGCGTTGTCGCTCGAATTTCTCGCGCCGCTCCACCGGGCTTGGCGGCGGCGCCGATGGGACCGGCTCGCTGTCTGACTCCTCCTCTTCGCGCTCCTCCAGATGCACCTCTCCATCCTCGTCGTCGACCAGCACAATCGGGTCCGAACTCTCATCGCCGAGCCCCTCGTTCTCCTCCAGCTTCACCTGGATGACCTGCATCGGACGTGTCTCTTCCTCCGGGGGGATTTCTTCGTCCTCGGTGTCGTCGGCCTCCTCAGCAGCTTCCTGGTGCACATCACTGGCTTCATCCGCCGCAGACACCACCTCGTCGATCGCCTTTCGGGTGCTGTCCTCCGGCTCTCGTTCTTCACCGATCACCTCCGTGGCCCGCACGTCGGGGGTCGTCTCCGGCTCCCGCTCCAGGTCGTACAACCTGCGGGTGCGCCCTCCACCTTCGTCAATATCGTCGCCGTCGGACAACCGGATAGCCAACTGCTCCATCGACGACTTCACCTCCAGATACAGCCGGCCGTCATTGCGTGTCTTCGCTATCACCGACGGTTTCAGCAGATCGACAAATTCGGTCAATGGACCGAAGGGGTCGATGGTCCCCAAAAAATGGCGCAACTGTCGAAACAGACCCGCAACCGTCGTCTCGTCGGGCTCGCCATCCCCGCTGGCGGCGACATCCAGCAGTTCGTTGATATCCGCCGCCAGTTGCTTGACTTCCTCCACACTGACCTGAGGCTGCCGCTCTTCCCAGGGATGCTGAATCGGTCGTACCGCCTCCAGATAACTGACCACCACGTACAGATGCAGTGGGCTGTAGCACCCGTCCTCCTGCTGTGACTCCCACACCGGCAGCACCCCCCGCTTGGTCATCTGCATCAGATCAACTTCCCGAAGTTCCAGCCCACAATCTGCCGCCAGCTTCAGAAATGCTCCCGGATCCAGTCTTCTGAACTCGCCGTCCATGCCTCTCTCGCTTTTGAAGTCTCATTCACGCCCGACGCGTCTAAGCCTCCCCACGCGCCGCGCATCATAACCCGCCGCCGAACCTGCAACCAAGCTTCCACGACCTCACGACCTCACGACCTCGCCGCCTCACGACCCATAAACTCGCCCAACAACACCGTGGCGTAGCTTCCCGCCTCAAGCACAAAGGTCAACCGCACCATATCCTGCGCACCAAACTCCCAGTTCAACTGTTCCACATATACCGTCATCGCCCGGCGAGTGCCTCGACCCCGTCGACCGAACACCGCGAAGTCACCGGCTCGAAGCCCCATCCCGGCGATCACATCCCGCTCCAGCCGCCCCGCCTCCTTGTCGGCCAACCCCTGTTTGCTCCCCGGCATCGGCCCGGTGACCACAATCTCACCGGCGTCGAGTCGACGCTGCGTCTCCTCCCGTTCCGACGCATCAATCCAGAACCTCCCCCCCGTGTCCGTCTTCTCGAAGATGTCCCCGTCCACCACCGATTTCCAGCTTCCCTCTGTAAGTCGGCGGCTCAGAACCCGGTTGAACACCTCCGATTGCACCGCGCTTGCCCCCATCCGCTGCAGAAAACGCCCCTGCGGCTTCTCGCCGCTGTTCAGCCACTTCATCCCCGCCTGAAGCGTCGATCCCTCGTTTCCGAAGCGCTGCTGCCCGAAGTAGTTGGGCAACCCCCGGCGCCGAATGTCTTTGCCCACCTGTTCGACGGCCTCCCGCAATGCTTCACCGGTCAGCTCCGTGTTGCGAATCCTCACCTCGAATCGGTTGCCTTCCAGATGGCCGGTGCGCAACTTGTTTCGATGCCGCGACACCTCCAGAATTTCGATCCCCTCGCCCACCGCGCCCGGCCGGGGGGCCTGGTCGATCTTGTGCGCCGGCAACGACACCCACTGGCGGGTGATCGCCCGCCGATCCTTTAGTCCCGCTGTGCCGATGTCTCGACGCTTCACCCCGAAACACCGGCTTAACTGCCGGGTCATCCCCCGGGCGTCGACGTCCCGTTTTTCGACACGCAAAAAGAAATGTTGCCCCTCCCCACATGGTTGATACGCCGGAAGCTCCTCGACGATGAAATCCTCTGGTTCTACCTTGATGCGCCCCCCCACCGATGGCAGCGCCGCTGTCAGCGGAGGGCACGCACTGATGCTTACTTCAGCGCCCTTGTTGTCACGATCTGCGGACATGATCTGCTCCTCGGTTTCGTCAACGCCTACTCCAGCCGGCCACCACAGGAACCGCCGTTATGAACTCCTCTTCCCCACTGGCGATACCGGATCCGGTACAACAGGCCAACCAGACCTTTCTTCGCGCCCGTCGACAATTGGCCCCCCGCATCCTGCGCTGCGCTCCGGGCCTCGAGGTGGCAACCCGGTTGCGTGATGCCACCGATCGCTGGATCTGCACCCTCTTCCAGCAGGCAGTTCCCGAACAGTATCGCCGCGCCACTGCGCTGTTTGCCACCGGTGGCTACGGGCGCAACGAACTTGCATTCCACAGCGACATCGACGTGCTCATCGCCATCGACGATCCCGACATCGGTGACCATTCCGACTTCGCTCTTGGCATCGAACGGCTGATGGCCTGGTCGCGCCACACCCGGCTTGCCGTCAGCCACGCCGTGCGCAGCAGCGCCCAACTGACGGCGATGGTCGACGACGACCCCCGCAGCGCGATTGCGCTGCTCGATATGCGCAGGCTGCACGGCGGCAGCGAACCGGAGGGGCCGTTCCACCGCCACTGGATCATCGACCGGCTTCGCGACGACGACCGGGGCCGAACCTTCGTCGCCCAGTTGATCGAGCGTCACCGCCGGCGCATCGCCCGAAACGGTGAGACCGTCTATCTGCTGGAGCCAGACGTCAAAAATGGCGAAGGTGGGCTGCGCGATCTCAACAGCCTCGCCTGGGCCGCTCAGGTTCGCTGGCAACTCGACGCTCGTAACACATCCGACCCCACCGTCCACTGGCCCTCCTCCGTCCGCGACAGCTATCGTCAGCACCTCAATGAACTGCTGGCGCTGCGCAACCGAATGCACCTGTTGCGCGACCGAAAACACGACCGGCTCAGCTTCCGGCTCCAGCAGGCACTGGTTAGCCTCGATGATGCCCCGATCCCCGCTGAACCCGACGATGCCCTCAGACTGGCTGGCCGCGTACTCTCCGAGGCATCGGGCTCTCCCGAAGAACACCAGGGCGACACCGATGCGTTGCATGACCGCATCGAGACTATGATGTCGCGCTACTACCGGCGCGCCCGACGCATTGCTATTCGATCGGAGCGGCTGCTTCGTCACTGGGCCGCCCCCGACGAGACTTCTGCACGCGATCACGGCCCATTCCGAATCCAGGGCCAGTCCCTCGATCTGAACGACGACGAAGAGCTGAACAACAGCCGAATCTTCGAGATGCTTGAGACGGCTGCCGAACTCGACCTGCTTCTCGATCCACGGGCCGAAGCCCGAATCGAACGGCACGTCAGCAACTGGCCGACCGGCGACGACATCCCCGCCTCGCTGGCCGAACGTCTTCGCAACCTTCTGGTCGACCTTCACCAGCCCCCACGTACCAGCCGTCGGCTTCTGGACCTGGGAATTGTCACCGCCACCATCCCCGAGTTTCGCCCCCTGATCTGCCACGTTCAGCATGACCTGTACCATGTGTACACCACCGATGTTCACTCCCGGAAATGCCTCGAGCAGGGCCGAACCCTCCTCACAACGCCCCCCGAAGACCACGACTGGCCCGCCTTCTGCAGCATCGGCAACGACATCGAAGATACCACCGTCTTTCTTCTCGCCTGCCTGTTTCACGACATCGGCAAAAACC
>SKMT01000121.1 GCA_007120915.1 Myxococcales bacterium
GGACCGCTGCCGGCCCGGCGGCCTAGCTCCTGCGGAGCGATCATGGACCGCTGCCGGCCCGGCGGCCTAGCTCCTGCGGAGCGATCATGGACCGCTAGTGCAAACGAAGACTTTTGCGTTGAACAACTTCGTCGAGGCTTGAGCGCGAAGAAGTCAGCAGGCGGTTGCTCATGATCGCTTCTGGTAGGCCGGATATCGCGCCGCGGGCGCTTCGCCGCCGGGCCGGCAGCGCTCCCGATATCGCGCCGTGGGCGCTTCGCCGCCGGGCCGGCAGCGCTCCCGATATCGCTCCGAGGGAGCTTCGCCGCCGGGCCGGCAGCGGTCCGGATATCGCTCCGAGGGAGCTTCGCCGCCGGGCCGGCAGCGGTCCGGATATCGCGCCGCGGGCGCTACGCCGCCGGGCCGGCAGCGCTCCCGATATCGCGCCGCAGGCGCTACGTCGGCGGACCTGCGACGTACTGTTCGTAGGCTTCGCGAAGATCCTCGGCGGTCTCGCCGGTGGAGAAGACGGTGTCATAGCCACGGATGACCGCCTTGAGGTCTTCTTCCGGGTCGCCGAGTCGCACGGCATCCCAGTCGACAACGGAGATGGTCAGTTCGTCGCCAGATGTGTCGACCAGGATGTTCTGGGGCAAGAGATCGCCGTGCAGCAAGCGGGCGTTGCCGCCGGGATCGTCCAGAACTTCGCGAAACGGTGCGGCATCGAGCCGATGGCACGCCGCGGCGACACGGGCGGTAATATCTGCGGCGCTGAGCCCCTCGTCGAGCGCCGCCTCGGCGAGTTCCACCCCGTCCATTCTGGTCTCTACCACCGCCAGCCCGTGCGCCGTGTCGGTAAAGCCCAGAGTACGCGGCACTTCGAATGGCAGCGACCGTTCGGCGAGAATCTCGAGCACTCCGGCGGCGCGCCGAACCCGGCCCGGCTGACCGATGCCCGCCGCCCGCCGGGGCAGTCGCACCACCAGTTGCTCCCCGTCGACGACGCGCCGTGACGCGTACACCCGGTAGTGCTCACCGGCGGCGAGGGGTTCGATGTCAGCGACGCCGAGGTCTAACTCCACCGCCCGGTTTAGCGCATCGGCGGCCAGCTCGCCTGGGGTTGGGTCGGTCATTCACACCACAGCTTCAGGGTCCATTCATCTATCGTCTGCTGTTCATCGCCCGCATCGTCCCACGCGGTCAGGGTCCACGTCCCATCTGCTGACGCATCATCCAGCGAACCCATGTCCTCGTCGGGGCTCTGGTCGTCCGGGAAGATGACGTGGCGTGAAGTGGGGCAACAATCTGACGGTTCATTGAGCAACACTTCGTCCCCCGAAGGTGCTTCGAGTGCGATGCCGAGCCCCGACGCCGAAAAGGCGACATCAACGGCGACTCGATCGAGTTCTCCACAATCATTCACCTCGGCCTCACCGACGAAATCGGTGCCATCGACGGGAACCGCACCGGTGTCGGACGAAGCAAAGGTCTCGGGTGCGGGCAGCATATCGAGTACCATCTCCCGCTCGTTCGTCCCGCCGAAATTCTCGATCAAATATTCTCCGGCGTCGATGGTTCCACTAAACGTCCGCCCCAGAGTCGAGACCATGGACACGGGCGCCACGTCATCATCAACCTCCAGGAGGCGTGATTCCATCGATGCCGGTGAGCCATCCTCGTGCTGTGCTGAGTATGCGACGTATACGGACTGTTGTGCCTCAAACGTGAAATTTCGGTGCATGAATAGATCAGTGTCGTCCAGTGCCCTCGTCATCGCCGCCGTTTGCTCATCTATCGCTCCCAGATCCTCCGGAGAGAGAGCGTCGAAGTCCCATCGGGCCAGCGATGGCGCCTCCAGCAGTGGCCCGCTCTCAACTGCTACTTCGTATTCGCCGTCTGTTTCGGCGTAGAACCAGATTCGCTCGGAGTCCGGTTTCATCATCTCCGGACCGAACACCAACTCACCGTCTCGGCTTGCGGTCACCGTCATCGGGTCCTCGAAAGTTCCCTCCGTTTCGATGACCACCATATCACCACGTTCGAGAGCAAACTGCTCGTCCTTTTCGTAGACATAGGGTTCACTCACGAAATCCCCAGAAAATTCGAAGCCATCCTCGACCCCGCGTCGTGTCGCCTGTGCAATCACATCATAGCTGCCGGCAGGAAGTACGATCTCGTGACCAGCAGTGCTGTGGGACGAGAACTCGCCGACCACGTCATTCGTTTCATCGTCACGCCGCAGAAGCTGAAAGTTTACTACGTCATCGGCATCGGCATCGGCATAAAACTCACCGACTGCATCTTCCTGCACGTCGAACTGGAGGTGACTCGCTTCATTACCGGCCAGGTCGTCGCTGTGCACGACTTCGAGGTCCTCGCCGACTTGTGCTTCGCCCAGCGATTCGGGCTCAAGCACCGCTGTATGCCAGGAAGCTCCCTGACGTGAATGGGCACCATCGTTGATGAACCGCGTGGTGTATTCCCCCCCTTCTTCGGAGTAGTGCAAGACGACAGGTGCGTAGATAGTCGGCTCTTCCGGAACTTCCAGCACGGAGACGGCGTCACCACTCTCATCGACAATCTCGGTGTCCACCACCGACGCATGATCTCGATGCAGAACGGCCAGTATATGGCCGGCATCCACATCTACCGTCTCCTCGACGGAATCCTCCGCGGGTATTTCCACTGCGAAATCGACGAGAGCTCCGAACGTGTCATCTGGGGACTTCAGCCCCGCAAAATCAACGAGTAAGGGTATTGAGCCGTCGTGGTCCTCCACATCAATGCCAATAGGTCGCCAGTTTTTTACGTCGTCGTGAACCCCAAATGTGACCAGTGGTTGTGCGTAGACATTGCTTCCCGATTTCCCCAGATCATCTTTATACACACGCAACTCACCATCGACGTCGGGAACCTGAAGCTCGATGACGTTGCCGGCGATATCACCGGCATCGAGAATGTGAACTGCGTCCGGGATGATCTGTTTCGGTTCTGGAGGGGCGATTTGTTCAACGGCCATCACGAACTGCCAGGTGTCGCCCCGGTCCGGAGTGCCGACCTGACCGGAGGAGATTTCAAGGTGGTGCTCTCCGGGTTCAGCCAAAACGAATTCACGTTCAGCGTAATAATCCTCGGTCATCGGCGTGAAGCGGCGGTACAGGTGGTTCTCCTCCGACAGTATGCCCACCCGGGGCTCGGGAAGTCCCAACGAATAGATCTCGACGTGGTACCACTGGCCAGCTTCTCCCTCGAAGGTGGCTGTCACTTCCGCATCCTCAACTTCCCCGAGAACGACCCGCCTGTCGCCCTCCTCGTCGAAGGCTCCCAGCTCATCCTGTTCATCGAGGTCGACATCGGCCTCTTCAGCCAGATCAGCACCGGGGCCACGAAAGTCGTCTCCACAGCCCATCTGTATCCACGTCGTCGCCACCAACGCAGCGGCTGCAACCACCATCCATCGCCGATTCATCGTCGTCTCCAGGTGCAAAAAATCATCAGCCCGTCGGCCGCCACGACGTCACATGGCAGCACATTCATTACCCAGGACCCCGTTCCCGCCCTTCGATGTCCAATGCCGAAGAGTGATCGAAAGCGTAGAGCACGCGCCGTGTGCAAGCAAACTGCACTGCCTGCGCAACAGTTAGCCCGTTCCGCCGAACACCAATACCAGCCCGGCGATCGCACAGATGACAAGTCCCCCGGTCACCGCACCGATCCACCACATCGAAATCGACATGTCGGGCCGAGAGCTTCGCTTCATCTCCATGTTGACGTTGCGGTAGCTCAAGAAGGCGAGCACCTGGAGAATCCCCCCGACGACAATGAAGATGAAACCGATGGTGCTGATCAACCATTCGGGCTGAACTTCCCGCAGCAGTTCGATCACCCCCAGTCCCACGGCGATGGAGGTCAGCCCGGTGCGAATCCAGCCCGCGAAGGTGCGCTCCTGGGCAAGGAAGGTGCGCTGGTCGGCCCACTCGGTGCGTTCTTCGGCGAGCTCCGTTCGTTCTTCCGTCTCGCTTTGTCCGTTGTCGTTTTGCTCGCTCATCTCCCCCCTGGTTGGCGCGGTGTCGGTCAGTCGAAGAAGGCGTCGGGCATCGGATGGTCCGGCCCCGCGAGCGCCTGATAGAACGCCGGCGGCGCGTAGTCGTCGACGTACTGCTGGGTGTCGGCCAGAATCCAGGCGGCGACCTGGCGAGCGTCGTCGGGATCCAATGTCGATTCTGTGAGCACGTCGGTGACCGCCTCGTGCAGCCGAAGGGGCTCGGGCTGGTCCGGCTCCAAGAGATGCCTGGTCACACGGGCGGCAGACTCATAGGCGAGTCGGTGGCGCTGCTCAGGGCGGGGATGGCGCCCGGCCGGGACGTATTCGAGTGCCCAGTCCAGGGCGATGAAGGCCACCGACGTCAACGTCAGATGCAGCACATCTTCGCCGGTGGGCGGGTCCACATCGGCGAAGAAGAGCTGGCGCAGATGCCGGCGCAGCCCGCGGTCCTCAATCCACTCGATGGGAAAGTCGGCGTCCTCGGCGAGCCGCATCCACTCGGTGAGGGTCATTTCGACACGGATCGTCAGAAGTGGGCTGTGCTCCGGGTCGGCGCGGGTAATCTCGGCGAGCCGGGCCAGCATCTGAGCCTCCGACTGGTCCCCTTTGAGTGCATGCCAAAGCGCCATGTGTTCGGCGAGCGAAGCGGACTGCTCGACGACCTCGTCTATCTGGGCAACCTGCGCGGTGATCTGCTGCAACTGGTCCGGATCTTCGGGCATCGACTCCAGCTTATCGATACCGGCCTGAACGACGGTGGCACGGTCCAGATACCAGTGCCGGTACATATCCTGGGCGAAGTGGGGGCGAAGTTCGGTGACAATCAGCCCCTCGTCGGTGGGTGTGACGTCGGGCAGCGCGTCATCGCCGGCGTCGAGCCGCCAGACGTAACGGCCGGCGCGGGCGAACTCCGGCGGCAGCTCGTCGTGGTGTTCGCGCGCCAGGTCCATGCGTTTCTGTGCGATCGCCGCGATCGTTTCGAGCGGCAACTTCACGAACCTCGCGCCCGCCTGTTCGGTCATCCGTTCGGTCATCTCATCGAGCACTTCCGGCGATTCGACCTGGAAGACGAAGGCGTCGCGAAACTCACCGCTGGTACGAAACAACAGGTTGACCACATCGAGGGTCTCCTCGTCGCGCCGGCGTATCACCAGCACGGGAAATCCCCCGGAGCCGTCGCAGCTTCCCAACAGGCCGAACCCCTCTACCGGCTCGTCTTCACTTTCGTCGTGACCGTCGATCTCTCGGGTGCGAAGCTGCATTGCCACCTGCCTCAGGTGCCTCTGCACCGGCGGGTCGTCGGCGCGGGAGGCGGCGTCTTCGAGAACTGGCGCATCCCCGGCGATGTCGTCGTCGAGCGCCGCGGATGCGATCAGGGGCCACAGCGGCTCGTAGCGGGTATCTTCGAGCAATGCGCCGTAGACGAGCCCGGCTTCAAGCCCCAGGCGGCGGCGGGTGTCGTCGATGGCCTGGAACATCGCCTCCCGTTCGCCCCCGGGAATCTCAAGAAGTTGTTCCGCCAGCTCGGTGGCGACCGCCGGGTTGTGCTCGGCGTGCTGCATCAGAATCGAGATATTGGCCGCCATCAGATCGTCGATGTGCTGCGGTCCGAACTGCTCGGCGAGCTCCATCGGGTCGACGTCGGGGTCCATCATCAGCGCCATCGCCGCGAGCTGACGCACACCGGCGTCGGCTTCCGGGCTGGTGGCCACGTCGAACAGCCGCCGGTGGCTGAACTCGTCGAGGCCCACCACAGTGAGCAGATCCAGCGCGTTTTCGAGCCGCCGGCCCGGCATTTGTCCGCTGAGAAGCCGCTCAATGAGTCGTGTGCGAAGCTCAGCGGTGTCGACGTCGCGCACCCGATGCTGGAGTGCGGCGGCGCTTTCGGTCGGCTCATCGAGAAGCCGGTCGAGCAATTCGGAGGGGGATTCGCTCATCAGATACCTCTGCTACGGCCCAGTGACCGGACACCACTCACGTCTAGCAGCGCCGGCCCGACAGCGTGAATCGTGAATATAGGTGCACCGCCGCGGTTGCAAAGGGTCGTTGGGCTCTGGGCGCTGGGCTCTGGGCGCTGGGCGCTGGGTGCTGGGCGCTGGGCTCTGGGTGCTGGGCTCTGGGTACTGGATGTTGGGCTCTGGGGGCTGGGTGCGCACTCCACCGTTGGTCGGTGAAAGCACCCCAGAAATTTTAGTTAGCCGTAGGCGTAGTTCAGCCGAAGGCGCCACCAATAGACGGCGGTCATCCAACCTCGCCGCTCAACGAAACCCCCCCCACCCACACCGGCACTCAAAACAACAACTGATACTGAATCTGCAACAGATGGCTTGCCGTAACCTCCCCGCCGTCGTCCACCCGCCGATGGCCTGCCTCGACCTGCAGCTTCGCGGCGTGGCGGCGCTGGAACAGTTGCATACCCATCGTCGCCTTCTGCTCTCTTCGTCGATCGTCATACCCCCAGGGGGCGGCATCGCTGAGCCTGAGGGCCCCAAACAACCGCTCTGGCACCACCAACACGCCCAACTGCCCCGTGGCGCCGAGTCCCCGGTAGGAAGCGAACGCGCCGGTGCGCGAGCCTACCTGCTGGGCGTAGCCGGACAGATGCATCGACAGCCGCTGCCACTGCAGATGAGCGTCGGCGGTGGCGCTGAGGACATCGGCCCGAACCTGTGGCGGCTCCCCGGATCGGTACTCCCAGTCGCGCACGTCGTTCGCAAAGGCATAATAACCACCGGTTCCGACGGCGACGTTGATCCCATCCACCGGCTCGGTCAGCACCTCTGAACTCGGATAGTCACCCACCACCGTCGCAGTGAGCCGACCGGAGAACTGGTTGCCCGCCGAGTTGGACCGCGCCGCGTTGCGCCCCTGACCGCTGAAACCACCGATGCCATAGCGAAACCGCTCACCCAGGGTGCCGTGCAACTGCGCTCCGATGTCACGACCCGACGGCCATTGAAACTCGTTGTTCGCCGCCGAGCGCTCCATAAATTGGTGGCGATTACTCGAGGAGTCGCGCTCCCAGCCGAAGGGGATCTGAAACTGGCCCACTCGTACCCGAAGTGCGTCGTCGAACCGATAGTCGAACCACCCGTCGCGCAGCGTGGTGATGCGCCCCATCTCCGGCATCAGTCGATAGGTCAGCTCTTCGGTCATCACGTGGCCCTGGAAGTCGAGCCGGGCGCGCCGCAGATATACCGAACTGTGCACCGGGGCGAAGGGATCGCCGTTGGCCTCGAACTCGTAGCGCGGCTGCAGCCGCCCCCGGATCTCCAACAGGAATTCATCGCCCTCCGTCGCCAGCCGCAGATTGCCGTCCCAGCTTATTGACGCGGCGTCATCGGAATCGGCGGCCGCCTGGGCGGGCAGACCTGCTGCCAGCAGAAACACTACAACACCAATGATGCTGAGCCGCTTCGCAATGTCGGATGTCATCATGGTGAGTGGCAGGACTGAGGAGCGGAGCAATTGGCATACTTTTCGCAAACAAACGCTTAAGTCAAAACTGGATCAATATTTTTATTCGGTCAAGCTAAGTTATGAAAGAGGTACTCTTATTTTGCGATGGACGGGAACCCGGACCTCCGTCGATTTAGTCCCCATCCGGAAACCCCGGAATTGCGCAGATACCGGCTGAAACCCCGATCTCGTTATCCGTTCAACTGCGACGACACCGGCTCAATCGCCGCCTGGGTGTTTAGAGCCCTGCGAGCTTGTCTCGCGGGTGAATAGCCTTGAATGGCTAACACGGCGCCTCCCCCCTTATTGTTGGCGGCGGGCTTGTCCCGCCGCTGCGTGTCCCGCGGGTCAAGCCCGCCGGACACGAAAGATGTTGGGGGGATCAGGCTAGCTGTCCAAAGCTGTTTCACCTGCGGCGCAAGCCCACTCTATCCGGATCGAGTGGGCAAGCACGCAGAGCTCTGAAAACCAATAACGCGAAGGGCGCTGATTGCGCGGAAACGCGGAGGGCGCCGAGACGCTGAAACGCAAAGGGCGCGAAGGGCGCTGATTGCGCGGAAAAAGGAAGCTCGGAGCGCTGGTCGCGGAGCGCGGAAGAGCACGCGGAACAGGCGCGGTAGGCGCTGAGAACAGCGACGATCTGTGCCTATTCGGGA
>SKMT01000073.1 GCA_007120915.1 Myxococcales bacterium
GCCACGACTCAAGACCCAAGACCCACGACGTTTCTGTCTTCTGTCCTCTGCCTTCCGTCCTCTGTTAAGGGCCCACCGGGCAGCCTTCCTGACCTCATCAGCCCCAAGAGCCACGACTCAAGACCCAAGA
This sequence comes from Myxococcales bacterium, assembly GCA_007120915.1. Taxonomy (GTDB): domain Bacteria; phylum Myxococcota_A; class Bradymonadia; order Bradymonadales; family Bradymonadaceae; genus SLJM01. The sequence continues at coordinate 131 of SKMT01000073.1, forward strand.
CCCACGACGTTTCTGTCTTCTGTCCTCTGCCTTCCGTCCTCTGTTACGGCGGGGCGACCCACTCATGGATATCCGGATCCCAGCAGGCGACCGACCCGTTCGCATCGACTGCACAGGAGTGCGATCCCCCGGCGGTGACCTCCCGGAAGTATCCGGGCGGGGCGTTGCTTCGCCCGTGCGCCTGCGAACCCCAGCACGCCAGCGCGTCGTCGGTGTCCACCCCGCAGGCGTGCACATTGCCCACCGACAACTCCTGGAAATTGCGCCCCGGCGGCTGGCTTCGGCCCTGCCCGTTTGAGCCCCAGCAACGGACCCGGCCGTCACTGCGCAACGCGCAGGTGTGCAGACTTCCCGCCGAAATCTGCTCGTAGCGCCCCTGGGGCTCGTCGGCCTGCCCGTGGGAGTTTGACCCCCAGCAGCGCACCTGCCCCCCGTTTTCCAGAGCACAACTGTGGGCGCCCCCGGCGGTGACATCTTCAAACTCTCCGGCCACCTCGGCGAGCTGTCCGTTGTCGTTTGCTCCCCAGCACTTGATGCCTCCCTCGGTGTCGAGCGCACAACTGTGGGCTCCACCGGCGGACACCGCGACGTACTCTCCATTCGGTGCATCGAGCTGTCCCGACGTGTTCGCCCCCCAGCACGAGATCTGGCCGTCGGAGTTGATACCGCAACTGTGAAACAGCCCCGCCGCCAGGTCGATAAACACCTCCTGGGGTGGATCGAGGCTGCCCTGGATGTCCATGCCCCAGCAGATGGCCCCCCCGTCGCGTTCGAGCGCACAGGTGTGAAACAACCCCGCCGCCACCGTGGTATACATCGGTGACGAGCGCGCCGGATCGCCGGGCTGGCGCTCATCGTCTTGCTGGTCGCGCGGATCGTCGAACAACTCCTGGACGCTGATGCCACACCCGGCGATCAGACAGGCCATCGCCACCACTGCGGCAACACGCCGGGCTACGGGCCACAAACCCGCTGTGAATCCCCTTCGGCATCCCATCGAATTCCCCCCTTAGGAGATGGTGAAATTGTGCCGGGATAAAACCTAAGTGTCCCACCTCAGATGTCTAGACTTTCTGCGACGACGCCGCAGTGGTCTGTCTTCTGCCTTCTGTCTTCTGTTTGGGTGCGGCTCAATTGCGACGACGATTCCTGCGCGGAATCCACGGAGACTTGGAGACTCGAAGACTCGGATGTCGCGGAGACACTGCACTCGCCCCTGCCCGAATCCCTGGTCATTGAATGGTCAGAGTAACGAACCCCGTACTACGGGCTGGGGCCGGGGCATGGACATGGGCAAGGGAGGGCGTTCCCGAGCGTTTGAGGTACACGACCGACTACCGATGATCACACAGTCCACGGGGCAACAGGCTGTTCGTGAAGGATTCTTGTTCCAACCATACGCTTCTGCGAGGTGACGCACTGGTTGACCACGTTTCTGCGAGTAGGCTCCGCCGGTCACAAACAGTGGATTCAGCGGGGCTCAGATGGCTCTTTCGTGCATCCGTGAATCAGTGATCCAGCGCTCAGCGCTGTGAGTTCCGAGTCTCTGAGAATCATCGTCCTCCGTGTATTCGCGCCCCCGAGTCTCCCCGGTTCCGCGCCCGAAACACGCGTCGTCGCAGAAGAGCCGACCCCCTTCTGTCTTCTGCCTTCTGTCTTCTGTCACGGATGCAACGGCTCGGCTTCGCTGTGCAGCCGTTCCCAGTCATCGCGAAAGGCCTCGAACAGCCCCCGGTCACGCACCTTCAGAAGCACCTCGTCGTTGTCCCGAAGCGCATGCCAGGTGTAGTTGTGCGACCCCGTCCACACCACCGGCTCGTCCAGGCTGCCGCCCTCGGCATCGATGGCCAGGTATTTGGAGTGCAACTGAATGTCGTAATCTGTCCCGTCGCCCTCGGGAAAGATCGCCAGTTCGATATCCCCGCTCGAAAGCTCATCGATCACGTCGTCGCCGGGTGCTCCCACCCGGTCGCGCTCCCGGGTGATCGCATGGACGTTGCAGCCTTGCTGGTCCATCTGTTTGAGCTCCGTGGCCACTTCGGTGCGATTGTCCGTAAAGAAGGCGACCGCCAGGTAGAGGTCCCCGCCCTGCTCGCAGTCGACCTGCGCCAGCGCATCGAGCACCGGGTCGCCCGACGATCGGGGAAAGAAGTACGCCGCCGTGGCATCGTCGCCGCGCTCAAACCGGTTGTAGTCCGGCGTCTCCTCGTCGCGCTGCAAATCTTCCCAGTAGGAGACAAACGCCTCATACAGCGCCGCATCCTCGCGCACCATTACCATGTTGTTGAACTGCTCCAACTGGGCGGTGGTGATGTTCGACGAGGTCTGCAACACCACATCCTGCGTGCCGTCTTCCAGCCCCGAAATCGTCACAAACTTGTTGTGGTGGATGTTGTCACCCATACACCCCCCACGCGGCTCGTCTTGCTGTTGCGGGTCCCATTCGCTGCAGATGGTCAGCCCGTCGCCCAGCCCCTCGTCAAACCGATCGACGGCGGACCACCGATCCCCGTTGTCGAACACGTTGGTGTTACCCAGCACCATCTGTACGTCCACCCCGCGCTGAGAGGCTCGGATGAAGGCATCGGCTACATCCTCCCGGCTGAACGTGTAAAACGCCCCCCGGATTTTCTCGCCCTCCGGGGTGTCATCCAGCAGTTCAACCAGCCGATCCTCGATGGTCGTATCCGGCTGACCGGACTGCGGATAGGTAAAATACGCCGAGAACGGACTCTCCGACTCCCCGTTGTCGTTGTTGTTTTCGCCATTGGAGTCCGTCGGCTCCCCACAGCCAAAGGACACCGCCAAAACCCCGACCGCCACAATTGAAAGCACCGCCGAGATTCGTTTCATCAACAGTTCCGGATCTTCGCAAAATCGTTAATTCATCCAGTGCCAGCTCCGAAATTATTGCCTATTCGTGCCTGCAGAATCAACTGACCCCCAGGGCAATCGCATTTGACCAGCCTCCGGGAAGACAGACCATCTATCTGGGCAGTATCCCACGAGATCTGTGATGATGATCGCCGCGATTGCCGAAGACAGAGGACAGAAGAGAGAGGACAGATCTACTCCCTCCTGTGCCAGCGCCGACTTCCGGGGGGACAACAACGTACAGTCTGGAATTGGGAGCTGACACATAAATAGCTGTTCCCAATTGCACTACACTTCTCACTTGTTCTGAACGACGAGGACGGTGTTGCGACTCCTCCGGATAGCGCTGCTATACCGTCGTCATCGCGCCTTGCCCTCGTCGTCCAGCCTAGCGTGACCGAGTGTAGCTCAATTACGAACAGCTATTTATCACGGCGACGCTGGAGAGACGAACAAGTTCATTTGCTACGACCACTCGGCTATCAAGCCCAGGGCGTTGTGGGGTTTGTCTGTCTTCTGTGGAGCGCAACAGCCCCCGGTCACCATCGACACCTACCCCGTTTGGGGTATCTGGACAGAGAAGCATAAACAACTGTAACATCCGGGTCGGTGTACAACCGAATTGGCTACAATCCAACGAGGTCTTGCTATGCTCGACGTACAGATCGATGACGGTGGAAATCGCGACCTGGTGATGCTCTACGGCACGCCCGTACCCGCTGAGAGCCTCAGCCCCATCGATGACTGGCTGTCCGACGACTTCCGCATCATCACCCCCGAGACCGTCTCCATCGGCGTCACACCCGACGAAGCGCTGCCCGGGCTCAAGCAAGCGCTGCAAGAACACGACGTGAGCGAACCGGTGCTTCTGGGCCACTCGCTTGGGGCATACCGGGCGTTCCAACTTGCGCTGGACGATGACTTCGACGTGCACAGCCTGGTATTGATCGGCCCCCTGGCGGTGATGCCCGATGAGCGGCTTGAGCAGTACAACGAAATGGCCGAACAGCTTAGCGCAGGCGAACTCGATCTCGCCGAGGTCGCCATCGAACTGTGGTTTCGCCCGGAGTACGTCGAATCGAACCCCGAAGTTGGAGACCAGGTCCGACGCTGGTTCCAACAGATGGGAGACGACGCGCTGATCGACTGTCTTCACCACGAATTGACCGGTCCCGACCTGCACTCGAAGCTCGACCAGATTGACGTGCCGGCCTGCGTGATCGTCGGAGATCAGGACGTGGGAACCCCTCCGGAGTGGGCCGAGAGAATCCACGAGCTTCTGCCCGACTCCGAGATGCATCTTATCCGCGACTGTGCGCACTTCCCCCACTACGAAAAGCCGGCTCCCACCCGTCGGATTCTCGAATCATTTCTGAGCAGTTGAGGGGACGCAACGCTACGAGCACCCAGCGCCAGCGCCGAGCATCTTCACCATTTCGACCCGACTGCCCACTCCCAGCCGCCGGTAGATGTTCTTCATGTGCGTCTTCACCGTGTGCAACGACAGCTCCAGGGTGTCGGCAATTTCCCTGCTGGTGGCCCCGGCGACGACGTACTCCGCGATTTCGCGCTGGCGGTTGGTCAGCCACAACCGAGGCTGCAGCTTGATCAGTTCGGTGCGCTCCACTCCGACCAGATATCTCACCGAGTCGGTCCCATCCAACCGTGTGACCCGTACCTGTAGCCCCCCGAAAATCTCCGTACCCACCGCGTTGTCCGTTGTCTCGGCCTTGCAGATCCGGCGGCGTAGATACTCTCGTCGATCCTCATCGCACCATCGAACAAACGGCCGGGATGCATGCTGGATCTGCCCCTGTGAATCGACCACTGCAAAGATGGCCTCCACCATCTCATCTTCCAGCGCATCGGCGGCGAGCAGATTCGCCTTCAGCTTCCCCACCACTTTTGCCAACTGCTGTTGCTCAGCGCGGCGAAACTCGCCGTCTCTCCCCCTTCGCATCATCCCCAGCCATCCCACCAGCTTCGCCCCGTCATACAGCACCGCTCGAATCTGGCCCTTCACTCCCAGCGGCACCAGAATCTCTCGATTGACTTCGTAGTCCAGGTAGGAGTCCCTGTAGGCGTGGGGAACCCTGACAAACCGATCGATCTCGTCGGGGTCGATCCTCTCCGGCAGCCAGGGAACGTTGTAGGCTCTTCCCTCGGCGTGAGGAAGTATTTGACGCACGAACTCCGGATCACCAACAGCGGTGGGCCCGGTAAACGTATAGCCATCGCTTTCTTCGTCGTACACACACCGGAAAAACAGCGCCATATCGCAGGTGATATGCTCCTGGAGCACTTCCACCACTTCGCGGCGGATCTGATCGGGGTCATTACAGTGAATCGCAGATACCCGCTCGCCAAGTTTTCGGCTTCCTGAACCCATCATTGGCCTCCCGGCCAGAACATGGCAAACAGGCCCTGCATCTGTTGTTGTTCGAGCGTGTTCGACGCCACCAGAGCCGACTTCAGACTCCCCACCGCTGCCGCTGCCTGATTGCGTTCGTAGACCCGAAACCCCGAGTTTGATGTTCCCCGTCGCATCAGCCCCAGCCATCCGACCATTTTGCGTCCTTCGTACAGCACCACCCGAAGCTGGTCGGCGACTCCCATCGGGTCCAACACCTCGCGGTTCATCGCGTAGTCCATGTACGAATCGCCGTAGGAGCTGCGCAACCGCATGAAGTTGTCGATCTCCTCCGGATTGACGGTCTCCGGCAACCAGGGCACCCCGAAAGCCTCACGCTCACAGTACGGCTTCAACTCAGCGGCAAACTTCGAATCGCCCACCAGCACCGGATCGGTGAACTGATAGTTCTCACCTTCGCCGTCTTTCACACATCGAAAAAAGAGCGCCAGACCACAGGGGATGCTCTCCTTAAGTGCCTCCACGACCTCCCGTCGGATCTGTGCTGGATCCTCGGAGTGGATCGTCGATGCGCGCTCCTTCAGTTGTCGGCTCACCTGATCCAAGGGAGTGGTCCTCCACCAGTCCACGAGTGCTTGTCGAGAGCTGGCACAAATCGTAACAGCTTGTTGAGTCCTTCTGCAAACAGGACCCTGGCGACCGAGCACTCAGCGCCCGGCGTCTACCGCCGCGCTCCGTACTTCTGCTGTTCACCGCGGATCAGAAACCACCCGAACCGTGCAGCTTCTCGAAATCGGTCCCACCCAACGCCCATTCGCTGCTGCCAGCCCCGGCGGGCCATCGGCTCGATTTCGGGCCATCGCTTGCGCTTGTGCTTCGGATTCGCCGCCAACGCCATGCCCCAGCGATACGCCGAGATGTAGTCGTCGAAGTCGTACTCTCCGAGCGCGGCGTAGTGCTCTTCGTAGTGGCGCACCAGATCGGGCCGGTACAACTTGAATCGCTCCTGGGCCACACGGGTCGACATCTCGCCGATCTCAAGCTCCACTTCCTGCTGGGCGCTCAGTTGCTGCTCATCATCTTCGGTGACCACCGTACGCCCGGCCATCGATTCACTCTGGGCGCCCGCCTCTTCTTCGGCCCGTCTGGCTTCGGAGCGCTGCCGCGGCGATGGCAGCTCGAAGATCTCGGTGTTCGGTACGGAACGTCGTCGTCTCCGACCGGTTCGTCTCTTCGTCGGGTTGTGCGCAGCCGCCACCGGGGGTTGTTCGGCGGGGGTGTCGAGGCTGCTGGTTTCCTTCGCCTCCCTCGCCGGCACCCGGTTCATGATCTGGCGGGCCCGCCCTGAGATCTCCTCCTCGGTCTTGACGGCGACCAGCGACTTTCCAGCAGCGATCTCGTCGAGATAGTGGCGGGCGTCGTCATCGGCGATACCGAGCCGCTGCATTACAGCCAGCGACTCTTCTTTGCCGATGCTCTCGTCGGGCCCGGGCCGATGCAACCGACGGGTGTAGTCGGTGGTATCGGGTTCGGGTTCGATACACTCGATCTGGGCTTCGTCGAATCCGGCCTCGCGAAGTTGTTCCATCACCTCCGTAGCGTCGTTTCGATGGTCGTAAAGCGATACGGCGACACGCGTCATTACATCCCCTCCCGGCCAGGTCGCGGCCGATAGATGTTTTCGTCTTCGTCGTGCTCTTGTTCGTCCTCGTCCTCGTCGGAAATGTCGGCGAACCCGGCGGGCTCGATGTACTCCTCTTGCGGTTCGCGCTCTTCGGCTTGCGTCGCCCCCATCGGCGGCTGCATCTCATCGCCGGCGGCCGCGGAGGTGGGCTGGCTGGCGGTGGCCTCGCGAACCTCTGCGGTCTCGGTGCCTTCCAGCGCCTCCTCATCAACGTGTGCAGCCCCGGCAGCAGACCCGAACCCGGGTTGTTTTGGCCCGCCGGTGCGCTCCGTTCCCAGGTGTTGAGGCGCCGTCGCCGGCTCCTCTTCGCTGTGGCCCAGCGGGAGCTCATCGAGTGTTTTTCGCACCCGATCGGCTTCTTCGCGCCTGTCACAGCGGGTGATCACCAGGGAGTGGCCTTTCTTGACCTTCTTGGCGTAGCGCTTCGAGTCGGCCTCAGCCAGCCCCATGTCCATCAAGACATCCCGGGCTCGTTGTGCCTCAAACTCTTCGCCTCCCTCCCGGGTAAACGCCCGCTTGAAGAAGTTCTGATTGTCCGGATCCGATTCGATGTATTCGATATTCGAGACGTCGAATCCGTTTTCGCGAAGGGCGTGCATCCCTTCGCTCGCTTCGTCGGGATGATCGAACACGGTCACAGCGATGTACGTCATAGGGACCTCGGGGGTTGGGGATTCTGCACTTGCCCATCCCCCGAAACCTAGGTCCGAATGGCGATCGCCAAAATTGCGGTGCAATCTGTGAGAGATCGCTTCTGGTTTGCGGGGTGCCCCCACCACCGAACACCCACCACCGAACACCCACCACCCACCACCGAACACCCACCACCGAACACCCACCACCGAACCCCACCTACCACCTACCACCTGCCTGTACCACGAATCCCCGCGTGATCTCCCGAAGCCCGCGCTTCGTCTCTGCGATCCCCGCTACCAGCATCACATCTCGACCTTCGAGCACTCCCGCCAACTGATCAAACCCTACCAGCCGATCCTGCTCGGTGACATAAGCCGGGGACAACCACCGCTTCTTCGGAAGCACCATCCACTGCAACTGGTGTGGGTCAAC
>SKMT01000684.1 GCA_007120915.1 Myxococcales bacterium
AAGACGGTGGATCTGGAGATGGCCGATTCGATCACGAACTGGAAGATCGACGCGACGGCGGTGTCAGCTTCGGGGGCGATGGGCACGGCGGTGGCGGATGCGACGGTGTTTCAGCCGTTTTTCATCGAGCCTCAGCTTCCGGTGTCGCTGACCCAGGGCGATCGGGTGGTGGTGCCGGTGTCGGTGTTCAACTACAGCGACGAGACGCTGGATCTGACCGTGGAGTTGACCGGCGACGACTGGTTTCGCGCCGACCGACGCACCGCGCGCCTGCAGCTTCCGCCCAACAGCGTGGACGCCGTCGACTTCGAGGTGGAGGCCGTCGAAAACGGCGAGCACACCATCCAGTGGGAAGCCCGCGCCGGAGAGGGCGACGATCTGGTCGGCGATGCAGTGCGCCGGGACGTGGAGGTCGAACCGGAGGGCCGGCAGCACACCGAAGTGATCTCGGGGCAGCTCGACGGGGATACCTCGCACGACGTGGACATTCCCGCCGGTGCGGTCGCCGGCAGCGAAACCGCCGTGGTGCAGCTCAACCCCGGGATGCTCGGCGAGCTGGTCGACGGCATCGATGCGCTGTTGCGGATGCCCACGGGCTGTTTCGAGCAGACATCGTCGGCGCTGTACCCGAACGTGATGGCACTTGCCTACATGGACCAGGCGGGCACGACACAGCCGGAGATCGAAGAGCGCGCCGAACGCTACATCGCCGAGGGCTATCAGCGGATTCTGGGCTTCGAGGTGGGCGAGGGGGGCTATTCGCTGTTCGGAAATGCCCCGGCGAGCCACTCGATTACGGCCTACGGGCTGAGGTTGCTGTCCGACACCGATGAGGTGTACTCCGTGGACCAGCGGGTGCTCGACGGCATGTACGACTACGTGGTCCGACAGCAGACCGAAGAAGGGTACTGGGAGGTCGACCGCAATGCCGACTATGCGGTCGGTATCGACGACAAGCTGGGGCTGACGGCGTTCATCGGCTGGAGTCTCGCTCAGCACAACCCGGACTCGGCGGCGGTGACCCAGAGCGTGAAGTGGGTTGTGTCGCAACTGTATCTGGACGAGGCGGATACGCGACAGCTCGCGGTGGTGTTGAACCTGCTGGTGGCCGCAGGGGCTGAGGACGGGCTGCAGGAAGAGATCGCCGACGAGTTGGCCGCCAGAGTCGAGCGGGACGGAAGTGTTGCGAAATGGCCCGGTGAGGGCGCCGGGCGAACAGCGCAGACGGGCACCGTGGAGAACACGGCGCTGGCGACACAGGCGCTTGTCGAAAGCGGGCGCTACGACGGCTACGCCCAGGCGGGGATGGCCTATCTGGTCGAGGCGCGGACCGACCGGGGCTGGGGGACTACGCAGGCGACGGTGGCGGCGCTGGAGGCGTTGGTCGCCGGCGAGGCCGGGGGCGAACCGGCCACAGAGGGCGAAGTGGTGGTGCGCCAGGGAGGCGAATCGGTCTGGTCGCTGGATCTGGAAGAGCACAGCGGCGCCGAGGCCCACATCACGGGGCTCGATTTGGGTCCCGGCGCTTCGACCATCGACATCGAAGCGCCGGAGGAGAGCGGGTTTTTGTACCGCGTCGAAACCCGCTACCACCTGCCGTGGGACGACGAAGACGATGAGGACGAACTGCAGGTAGAGGTCGACTACGACCGCACGGAGCTGACCGTCGATGACCGGGTGGAGGTCACCGCCTCACTGGAGGCGAAAAAGCCGGTGGGCATGGCGCTTGTGGAGGTGGGCGTGCCGCCGGGGTTCGATGTCGACGGCGGTTCGCTCGATGTCGCCGTGCGCCGCGGTGAGATCAGCGACTGGGAGAGTACGGAACGGCGGGTCACGCTGTATGTCGAGGACGTCGATGGGCCGCTGGAAGCGAGCTTCGATATCGTGGCCGCTCAGCCCATTGAGGCGTCCTCCGGTTCCAGTTCGGTGTACGACTACTACGCTCCGGAGCGTGAGGCGGAGGCGGGGCCCGTTCAGTTTGTGGTGCAGTGAGGCCGTGTGATGCAGGTGTAACCAAGAGGAGATGGGGAGATTAGGGGGATAGGGAGATACTTACACAGCAACCACGAGCATCTGTATTGCCCCCAGCGCACGTTCGTGCCACCTTGGGGCGGCCCGTGGGAATTCACCGTTTCGGTCGCCCGTACACTCCCCATGATCATCGACGTCCACGTCCATCTGGTCGGCCTCAACCCCGACAACGGCTGCTATGTGCGGTCCAATATCTCGTCGGGGCTGATCTACCATCTGTTCAGTTGGGAGCTGGGGCTGACGGGGGTGGATCGGAGCAATCTGGACGAGGCCTATCGCGACCAGCTTGTGGTGTGGGCCGAAGACAGTGAGTTGGACGGGGTGGGGATCATGGCCTTCGATGCGGTGTACGACGACCTGGGCTACTACGACCGGGAGCGCACCAGCTACTACGTGTCCAACGAGTTTTGCTTCGAGGTCTGCGAGTACTCGGAGAAGCTGTTTCCCATCGCTTCGGTCAACCCGGATCGGCGCGATGCGCTCGATGAGCTTCAGAAGGTATCCGAAAGGGGAGCGGTAGCACTGAAATTGCTGCCGAACAGCCAGGGCGTGGACCCCGGTGACAGGCGCCACGAGAAGTTCTGGCGGCGCGTCGCCGATCTGGGGTTGCCGCTGATCAGCCACACGTCGTTTGAGCATACAGTGCCGGCGATCAACCAGGAGTTCGGCAAGCCCGAGCGGCTGGTGCCGGTGCTCGAACAGGGCGTGACGGTGATCGCGGCACACTGCGCCGGAAGCGGCGTCGCCCACCCCTTCGAGGAGGATTTCGACACCTGGCTGTCGATGCTCGACGACCATCCCAACCTGTTCGGCGATATCTCGGCGATGGCGTCGGTGTCGCGGTTTCCCTACATCTTCCGGGTGCTCGAAGAGGAGATCGCTCGAAACCGGGTGGTGCTGGGAAGCGACTTCCCCGTGCCCGTCGCACCGATGGTGTTCACCCCGCAGTTGGGCTGGTCGAAAGCCCGCGAGATCGCCCAGATCTCCAACCCGCTCCAGCAGAACCTGGAGGTGTTTCGCGCCCTGGGGGTCGACGACGGGATCTTGCACCGCGGCGCCGAGTTGCTGCGGCTTCCGGAGGGTGTGAAAGCGCTGGAGGCGGACCCGGAGCACGACGACGAAGACCGGGAGGGAAGCGATGAGTCGTGAATCCTACGCAGATGCGCGCGAAGAGACCGCAGTGGCGCTGACCATCGCCGGTACGGACCCGACGGGGGCAGCCGGGATCAACGCCGATCTCCAGGCGTTTCGCGACTGCGGGGTGCACGGCGCAGCCGCAATCACTGCGGTGCTGTGGCAGAACACACAGGGGGTGAACGGCTGGCGCGCCGTCGAGCCCGACGAGTTGCGCGGTCAACTCATGGCTGTGGCCGACGATCTGAAGCTGGCAGCCGTGAAGATTGGCATGGTGCCCACCGCCGAGCTGGTCGACGTGGTCGCTAACTTTATCGGTGAACTCGACGAGTCGGTCAGCGTGGTCTTCGACCCGGTGATGGCCTCCGGGGGCGGCGACCGGGAGCTGACGACGGCGTCGGCGCGCGAACGATTCGAAGTGCTCGCCGGACGTGTGGACCTGATCACGCCCAACGTGCCGGAAGCGTGCCAACTGGTGGGTGATGTGGACGAAGAAGAACCGGAGGAGCTTGCGAGACGGCTGATGGAGGCCGGCTGGCGTCGCGTGATGCTCAAGGGCGGGCATCTGGGCGGCGGAAACGGCCGGATCGTCGACTGGTACGCCCAGGATGGATACGTCGAACCGCTGCCTGCACTTCAACGCGTCGACGCCGACGTGCGGGGTACGGGTTGTCAGCTCTCCAGCGCCATTGCTGCCTGGTGCGCAACCGGCGGCGGCTGGCGGGACGCCGTCGCCAATGCCCGGCTGTATTTGAACGATCTTCTGGTGACGCGGGCGAAGTCCATCGGCGAGGGCCGGCCCCTGGTGGTGCGTGTGGGGGATAGGCGATGAGCAGCGCCGGTGACTGGGAGACCGTCGACGACACCGATGCGTATCTCAAGAGGGTGCGCCAGGAGGTGTCGCTGTTGCGGATGATCAGCCGGCCCGTGGTGCTGACCTGGTGGCTTCTGGGGGTGAACGTCGTCTTCTGGCTCGCCGCCAGATATCACGGAATTGGCCTTGCCGACGACGGGCTCGCCGGGCCCTATTTTAACGCCGAACAGATCTCGTTTTTTACGGGGATGAAGGTCAACGAGGCGATGGCCGACGGGCAGTGGTGGCGGCTTTTTAGCAGTCAGTTTGTACACCTGGACATTCTGCACCTGATCTTCAACGGCTACGGCATTCTGGTGCTGGGACGGTTTCTGGAGCGCTGCTACGGGATCCGGCGGATTCTGGTGCTGTATCTGGCAAGCGGCGCCGTCGGCGCATACGCCAGTTTCCTGACCAATCCCACCCCCGCCGGTGGCGCCTCCGGGGCGGTGTACGGGCTGGTGGGCGCGGCGGTGATCTTCGGGTTTAAATACCGGGATGCGCTCCCGTCGCAGGTGTCCAAAGCGCTGACGATCGGGCTGGTGCCCTGGATCATCTTGAGCCTGGGCATCGGGTTCGTCGACGCGATCCCGATGGACAACGCCGCGCACATCGGCGGGCTGATCACCGGCGCGGCGATCGCCTGGGTGATGGCCTCCCGGCTGCGCCAGCAGCAGGGCGGGTGGACCGAAAAGGTAGTGTGGGTGTTCACGGCCGTCGCGATTGCGGCCCTGTTGTGGATGGGGTGGGGTTGGTCCGCGGAGGTGATGGACTGTCTGCCCGACGTCGACTCCTATGCGCTCTGTTACCCGGAGCTGTACGGGGAGATTCAGCGGGCTGCTGACGGGTTGTAGGCTACTTCAACCTCTCCAGCGTCGCGTTGCGCAACTGATGCAACGCTTCGCTCAGCCCCACCTTGTAGATGTGCGGGTTGTCGAAGCGCTGGTGCTCGTCGGGAAGCTGCATCAGCCGTCGCCGCGCATACGCCTTCGCCTGTTGGACGTCATGCAACTCGGCGACGATCTCGCCGCCGGCCATCACGGTGCGCAACAGCGGCTTTTGCTCGTAGTCGCCGACGGCGACATCTTTGTACGGCTCGTAGGGGTGATACATGTGCTCGACGTGCTCTTCGTGCTCAAGCGCGACGGCGTCGCCGTAGAATAGGCCGTCATCGTCGAAGAGCCGGTACACCTGCTTTGCACCGGGGAAGTTCACCTTCTGGTAGGCTTCCGAGACCTTGATGCGCGGCTGTTCGTCGACCTCGCAGAGCTTGTAGACCCCGTCGAGGGCGGCGTCGTCGTAAGCGGTGACAAGCTGAGTGCCCACGCCGAAGACGTCGATCTTGGCGTCCTGCTCGTGAAGAAGGCTCTTGATGACGTGTTCGTCGAGTTGGTTGGACGCGGCGATCTTGACGTCCTCGAACCCGGCGTCGTCGAGCATCCTGCGGGCTCTCTTCGACAGATAGGCCAGATCCCCGCTATCGAGTCGGATGCCGACCAGTTCGTGGCCCTTCTCGCGCAGCTCGCCGGCGACCTTGATGGCGTTGGGCACACCGCTGTTGAGCGTGTCGTAGGTGTCGACCAACAGGATGCACTTGTCGGGGAATCGGCGGGCGTAGGCACGGAAGGCGTCGAGTTCATCCTCGAAGCTCTGAATCCAGGAGTGGGCCTGGGTCCCGGAGATCTCCAGGTTGTCGCGCCGGCCCGCAAGCACATTGGAGGTAGAGTCGAAGCCGCCGACGACCGCCGCGCGCGACGCCTGCATCCCGCCCAGGCCCTGGGCTCTTCGAAGACCGAAGTCGATGAGCTTTCTGTCGCCTGCGACCCGGCGCATCCGGGAGGCTTTCGTGGCGATGAGCGACGAAAAGTTCAGCAGGTTCAACAGCAGAGTCTCCACGATCTGAGCCTGCATGATCGGACCTTTGATCCGAACCACCGGCTCGTAGGGAAACACCACCTCGCCCTCCGGCGGCGCCATCAACTCGGCGGTGAACTCCATCGCCTCGAGATGATCGAGAAACTCCTTCTGGAACCCCTGTTCGGCCAGGTAGCTCAGGGCATTGTCGTCGAACCGGAAGTGCTCGAGAAGCTCGACGACGTCGCTTAGCCCCGAGAAGATCACATAGCCCCCGCCGAAGGGATTGCTGCGGAAGAAATAGTCGAAACAGGCGGTGCGATCGGCCAGGCCCTCCAGAAAGTAGCCCTGGGCCATCGTCAGTTCATACATGTCGGTGTACAGCGGGGCGTCGTCAGCCAGGTCGAATCTCACGGAGGTACCTCGGCGGTGGGGGCAGCGGAACGGGTCGAAGGCGTCGAAGAGGGTATCCACCTGCGGAGATCGAGCAACCTCCGGGGTCGACCTCGATACTCGACTTCGATACTCGACCTCGACCTCGATACTCGACCTCGACCTCGATACTCGACCTCGACCTCGATACTCGACCTCGACCTCGATTTCGACCTCGACCTCGATTTCGACCTCGACCTCGACCTCGACCTCGACCTCGACCCCGAGAACGAGCCCGAGAACGAGCCCGAGAACGAGCCCGAGAACGAGCCCTTGCAATGGTCGGGGGTTGGGGGGTTGAATGTGCCGATTCCGTGAGAGGAGCTGACCTATGCCATCGACCCGATACTTCGAAGCTGTCTGGACCCTTCAGCCGGGACCGCTGCACGATCAGCAAACAGCGGCCAATCTGTTCGTGGCCATCGGTCAGGTGCGCTACGTGGAGCCTGTGCGGTATGACCTGGACCGCCGCGGGCAGTGGCGCGACTACGACGGCCGGCGGTTGATCGTCGACGTGGTCACACAGCGCACCCAGCTTGTGACGGTGGCCGAAGAAGATTCGGTCGACGAAGGGGGCGCACTGGTGGTAATCAGCACCGGCAAGCAGGGCGAGCCCCCGCAGGCGTCGGTGCGCTGGCGCGACGAGTGGCCGCCGACTCACGAGCAAATCCAGGCCTGGCAACGCGCCGCCGAAGAGGCATTTGACAGCCTGCGGCTCGACACATTTGTGCTTCGCGTCGCCGATGAGCTCGATGATATCTCCGAGACTGGCACGGCCATCATCGGCGCGAGCCGAACTGCTGAGCTGGCCCGCCGCATCGACACCGTAGGCGCGGGCCGGCGATTCGGCCGCGGCGCCGAGGTCGGCCGCATGTTTGCTCCGGATGATCGTTGGCCCCCGCCGGATGCGTGGCTTCAGTTGTGGCGGTAGGTTGTGGCACCGACCACCGACCACCGACCACCCACCACCTAACACCCACCAACCACCGACCACCGACCACCTAACACCCACCACCCACCCATGACAGACCGAGCAAGTTGGGACGAATACTTCATGGCCATCGCCACCCAGGTCGCTACCCGCGCGACCTGTGACCGCAAGCACGTCGGCGCCGTGATCGTGCGCGACCGCACCATTTTGTCGACGGGCTACAACGGCAGCATCCGCACCCTCCCGCACTGCGACGAGGTGGGGCACATGATGGAGGCCGGCCACTGCGTGCGCACGATCCACGCCGAGGCCAACGCGATCATCCAGGCCGCCAAAAACGGTGTGGCCATCGAGGGGGCGAACATCTACATCACCGCCTCGCCGTGCTGGCAGTGCTTCAAAATGATTGCCAACGCCGGGATCGAGCGCATCATCTTCGGGGAGTTCTACCGCGACGAGCGCATCTACGACGTCGCTCAGAAGTTGGGTATCGAGCTCAAGCAGTTGTCGCCGGACCAACAGGTGGTGGAGCCTCCGGTGACGTGAGGGAATACACCGCCGGCCCACCTGCTTGACACCACTGGAGGGCGCCAGTATAACCCCCCTTCCGCGGCGCGCGCTTCTAGAGCGGATGCGCCGTCACAACTCGGTTCGCGAAGGTAGCTCAGCAGGTAGAGCACGGCCCTGAAAAGGCCGGTGTCGACGGTTCGAATCCGTCCCTTCGCACTGCCGGTGACAAGCCCGGAGGCCCCATGGGTCTCCGGGCTTTGTCGTTTTACCGCCGAGTTGCAGGGACAAACCCGGGTTCAACCGCAGAGACGCGAAGAGCGCAGAGGAACACCTTTAAATT
>SKMT01000245.1 GCA_007120915.1 Myxococcales bacterium
AAACGAACCCCCGCGCAGGGCGGCCTTTACCCGGTTGGATTGGCTGTGACGTCGATATCGTCCCCAACGTCCGAACACCGCCCACCGTCTCGACCGTGGCCCCCGAGCACTCTCGGGCGCGCCGTTCAGCGCCCGACTGGAACAGCGATGGCGCCTTTGGCCCATCGGACGCCGGTTGGGCAACCTCCGTCGGTCGGAATCGCCGCCGTGCAACCTCCACGGGTCGGGATCGCCCCACAACACCGGTGGGGCAACCTCCACGGGTCGGAATCACCGCCGTGTAACTCCCACGGGTCGGGATGCCCGCCGCACAACCTCCACGGGTCGGTATCACCCAACAACACCGGTTGGCCAACCACATCGGCGCAATCCACCTACCCGGCACTTCGATTCCCCGACGACCCATATCCACGTTCATACCGATGAATCGCCTGCCCCTTCTTGCTGTGATGGTATTTCTGGTTTGCGATGTAATTGACCAACCGATCGACCTCGTGGGGTGACACCGAAAACATGCCCGATCCGCTCTGCCATTTCAGGTTCCCACGCTCATCATCGTCCGGGTCATTCCATTCGTTGCTCACCCGGCTCTTCCACTCCCGCACGACATCGGCCATTGCGGCCGTACTGTGCCACTTCGCCAGCACGTGAATGTGATCCCATGCCGAATTGCAGGCGAGTACTTCGACCTTGTGATTCTTCGCAAACGCATGGATTTTCTTATGCACGAAAACTTCCAGGAGATCGCGCAGAATCGGCGTTCGGTTTTTCGTCGTCCAGATGAAGTGAATGTAGACCTCGCAAAGTGACCTTCCCATAGAAGCCTCCTGTAGTCGGATGTGAATGCTGCCCTCATGATCATTATCGACGGTAGGAGGGGCGATTTTTCGTATGGTCCTGTTTTGTTTTGTTGCGAGGGGGGGAGGAATCCCGGTCCACAGGGGTTGCGCAACCGGTGTTGTGGTGTGATCCCGACCCGTGGGGGTTGCGCGGCGGCGATCCCGACCGACGGCGGTTGCCCAACCGGTGTTCGATGGGCCGAAGGCGCCATCGCTGTACCAGTCGGGCGCTGAACAGCGCGCCCGAAGGTGCTCGGGGGCCACGGTCGAGACGATTGGCGGTGTTCGGACGTTGGGGACGATATCGACATCACAGTCAATCCAACCGGGTAAAGGCCGCCCTGCGCGGAGGTTTGTGTGATCGGTGGAGGTTGCGCGCCCGAAGGTGCTCGGGGGCCACGGTCGAGACGGTTGGCGGTGTTCGGACGTTGGGGACGATATCAACGTCACAGTTCATCCAACCGGGTAAATGCCGCCCTGCGCGGAGGTTTGTGTGATCGGTGGAGGTTGTGCGCCCGAAGGTGCTCGGGGGCCACGGTCGAGACGGTTGGTGGTGTTCGATGGTCGGTGGCGATATCGACATCACAGTCAACCCAACCGGGTAAAGGCCGCCCTGCGCGGAGGTTTGTGTGATCGGTGGAGGTTGCGCAACCGGGTAAAGGCCGCCCTGCGCGAGAGACGATGGTGCGCGAAACCAGGCATCATTGCGCCCCGAAAACCACGTGTGCGACGATGTCGCCGGAAGTCGAACGCAGGCTCAACGGCGGCAGTAAGGCAGGGCTGTGAATCAGCACAATGACCTCGGCGGCGGAGACACCACGACACTGATCATCGCCGTGGCGGTGCTGGTGGTGGCGCTGGTGCAACTGGGGCGGATGATTACCGTTGGTGGGCTCTTTTCGGACGGGTTGTTCGTCGACGGTGATGTGTACATGTGGCTCAACCGGGTGGAGGCGCTCGCTGAGGGGCGCGAGTGGCTCGACCGGGTTCAGCCGCGGGTGTTTCCGCCGGAGGGACACGAACAGCACTGGACGCGCCCCCTCGATATTCTCCTGCTTGTGGGGGGCTGGGCGTTGTCGCCGGTGTTCGGGTTTCGCGACGGGCTGGCGCTGTGGGCGAACATGTTTGCGCCGGTGGTGATGATCGCTGCGGGCTGGGGGCTGTATCGGACGGCGCGGTTTCTGATGGAGCCGCGGCAGGCGGCGTTTGCGGTGGCGGCGTTTGCGGTGCATCCGATGATTCTGCTGACCTTTGCCTGGGGCCGCGCCGACCACCACGCGCTGTTGCGGCTGGGGCAGGTGCTGTTTCTGCTGGCGTTTATCAGCTTCTTCGTCGGTCAGCGCCACCGCCTCCGCCGCGCGTTCGTGGCGGGCTGGATCGGCGCCTGGGCGGTGTGGGTGAACATCGAGGCGCTGGGGTTTGTGTTGTTCGGTCTGGTGGTGCTCGGGCTGTGGTGGCTGGTGGGCAACCGGGATCTGGTGCGCTGCAATGTGGCGTTCGGCGCCGGGTTGTTCGCCGGGGCTGTGGTAGCAGTGCTGGTGGAGCGAGGCCCGGCGTTTTTTGCACCCTATCCGGTGGACACCATCGGGTTCGCCTACGTGGTGCTGTTCGGGTTGACCTTTGCGTTCTGGGGGGGCGTGGCGCTGTGGACGAAATACGGCCCCGATTCCAATTTGGCGGTTCGGGCGGCGGTGGCGGGTGTGCTCGCGGCGGCGGTGCTGGGTGTGTTGGCAGTGGTGGAGCCGTCGTTTTTCGCCGGGCCCTTCGGCGAGGTCGACGAGCTGTACCGCCGCGTGCGCCTCGAAGTGCTCGGCGAGCAGTTGCCGGCGCTACGGTTTGGCGAACAGACGGCGGTGGCGCTGGTGGGGCGTGCGCTGAGTCTGTACGGGATGTTTCTGGTGGGGCTGTGGGGGTTGTGGATGGGCTACAGGAAGGCGGGCAGCGCACGCGAGAAGTGGATGTGGGCGATGCTGGCGGTGATGGCCACCGGTTTTGCGGTGCTGTCGCTCGATACGGTGCGCTGGAGCGCCTATCTGCCGGCGGCGGCTGCGCCGGGGTACGCTCTGGTCGCCGGGTGGTGTCTCGACCGGCTGGGCGATGGGCTCGACCGCCGATGGACGTCGGTGGCGCGGCCCGTGGCGGTTCTGGTGTTGGTGGTGGGCTTCCCGGCGCTGGGGGCGTTGCTTCAGCAGGTCGCGCCACAGCCGGTGCCGACGGAGGCGGAGGCGCCGGGCGACAAAGCTGCCACCGGAAGCTGCGATCTACGACCGGCGGCGAACCAACTCGCCCGGGCAGACGGGATTGAGGGCGACGAGCTGGTGGCCATCGACCCGGACCGAAGCGCGGAGTTGATGTATCGCACCGGGTTTTCGGTGGTCGCTATCGCGAACCATCGCTACCAGCCCGGGTTTACGCTGTACCACCAGGCGATGACCTCCCGTGAAATGGAGGAGGCAGCAGGCAAGCTGCAACAGGGTGGGGTGCAACTGGTGATGGTCTGCGGGTCGCAGATCTGGCCGACACTTCGCGACGAGGGGCAGACGGTGGTCGAGAGGCTGGGGGCGGGGGAGTACGGTGGAGGGTTTCGGCCTGTGGTGGAGGCGGATGAGGGGGGAGGGTGGTGGATCTATGAGGTGGAGCGTTAGGCCCCCTCCGACTGCTTCGCAGCCACCTCCCCCGCCGGATGCCCGTCGGGGGAGGATGTATCATCGGCCTCCTCCGACTGCTTCGCAGACGCCTGCTGCGCCAGGTTTGCGTCGGGGGAGAATGTTCGGGGTTCGACCTGCTCGTCGACGGAGGCCGACGGGGTGGAGGTGGGCCGGATCTTCTGGAGGCGGGCGTCGAGCCGCTCCAGCAGCTTGCGGTTGGTGGCGATCAGATCGGCGACCACCCCGATCAGTGCGGTCAGGCCGCTGCAGGCGATGAGCAACGCACAGAGAATCACGGACTGGATGTGGCCTTCGCCCTGGCCGATGGCCATAAAATACAGATAGCGAACTCCCAGCCCGAAGCCGGCCAGAAAGGTGACCACGGCGACGGGGATGAACATCCGAAGCGGGCGGTAGATCAGGTAGATCCGGGCCATCGTGCCCACGGACCGCACGATGTAATCCGGGATGGAGCGCACCAGCCGCGAGGGGCGCAGATCTTCGTTGACCCGGATGGGCACCGACTCGATCTGGAAGCCCTTCTGGCCGGCCTGAATCACGGTCTCGATGGTGTAGGTGTAGTCGCCGAACACGTGCAACTGTTCGGCCGCTTCTTTCGAGAAGGCGCGAAACCCGCTTGGAGCGTCGTCCACGTTGGTGCCGCTGACGTGGCGCACCACCGCCGAGCCGAGTCGCTGCAGCAGTTTCTTGGTCGTCGAGAAGTGGTCGATGTTCTCGATGGGACGGGCGCCGATGACGATGTCCGCCTCGCTGCGGGCGACCGGTTCGACCAGCTTCGGGATGTCGTCGGCACAGTACTGATTGTCGGCGTCGGTGTTGACGATGATATCGGCGCCGCGGGCAAGACAGGCCTGGATGCCCGCCTCAAAGGCGCGGGCCAGGCCCCGGTTTTTGCGAAACCGAATGATGTGGTCGGCGCCGTGTTCTCGTGCAACCTCGACGGTGTCATCGGTGCAGCCGTCGTCGATGATCAGCACCTGGATGTCGTCGATACCGGCGATGGAGTCGGGCAGCGCGTCGATGGTGATGCCGATGGTCGCCTCTTCGTTGTAGCAGGGGATCTGGATGAAGAGGGTACGGTCGGACATCGGAACCTGCTGGGTTTGAGGGGCGAAACGCGGTTTGTCTGCAGGGTAAATGCAGGTGCTTAACCGGGCAAGAAAGGCGCCAGGTAATCGGGGGCTTCGCCCTCGTCGATGCAGGCGGTGAGCCCGTGGGCGGTCGCCGGGGTGAGCAGGATGCCGCCGCGGCCGTGGCCGACGGACAGAAACAGCCCGTCGATGTCGGTGGGGCCGATGATGGGCTTGTTGGCCAGGGAGACGGGGCGGAAGCCGGTCCAGACATCGAAGACGTGGGCGTCGTCGATGCCGGGGACCGCCTCGCGGGCGCCTTCGAGGATGTGGAACAGCCCGCCGGCGGTGGGTCGGGGGTCGAAGCCGCGCTCCTCCATGGTGGAGCCGATCAGGATGCGCCCGTCGGACTTGGGCACCAGGTAGGCGTCGGGGGCGCGGATGACGTGCTCGATCAGCGGGGGATCGCCAAGCTCCACGGAGAGCATCTGGCCTCGCACGGGCCGGATGTGGGGCAAAATGCGGTCCGGGATCCCGCCGATGTCGCCGGTTCGAGCCCCGGCGGCGATGACGACGATGTCGGCGTCGACTTCGGTGTCGTCGTCGAGTCGAACACCGGTGGTCCGGTCGTCGTCGATGATCACTGAATCCACCGGAGAGTCTTCGTGAAGTTGGCCGCCGGCGTCGACGAAGGCGCGGCCCAGCGCCCGGACCATCGCCGCCGGGTCGATCTGATGGTCATTGGGGGTGAACAGCGCGTAGTGGATGCTGGGGGCGAGCCCGGGCTCCCGGTGGTGGATGTCGTCGCCCACGAGCCGCTCAACCGGCAGATCGAGCCGTTCGTGGTAGCCGCGAAGCCGCTCCAGCGCTTCGGCGTCATCGCGGTCGACCGCCACGATCAGCGTCCCCTCGCGCCGATAGTCCAACTCCATCCCTGTCGCGTCGGTTAACTGCTCGACCCAGCGGGGGTACATCTCGAGGCTCTGCAGACCGAGCTCGAGCAGATCTCGTTCTTCAAACGTCGCCTCCGAAACGGGGGCGAGCATCCCACCGGCACGTGATGAAGTGGCGTCACCGATGTGGTGACGTTCAAACAGATGGACGTCGTGATCGCGCAGCGCAAGCTGCCAGGCAGCGCCGAGTCCGGCGACGCCGCCGCCGACGATGGCGATGGTGCTCATACAATGCCGTTACTGATTGACCGGATCGGCGACGCTCATGCCGCCGCGGACCTGACCGCTGGACATCTCCTCGTGGACATCGCCGTAGAGACCTTCTAGCTCGCCCTGGAGCAGTGCGACCATGCCGATGGCGCCGAAGGCCACCAGAGTGACGATGATGACGTACTCCAGGGTGGTCACCGCCGATTCGTCCTCGTGAAGGGCTTTCAGGCTGTCGAGAAGGGCGTTCATATCGGTGCTCCGTCAGCCGGAGAGGCAAAGGTGATCACGCCGTCTGCGATCGTAGCGGTCGCAGTGGTTGGCGTCCAGTGATTGATGTCATCCAGTGTGCTCATCGTTCGCAGATCAGGAATCAACCATTGTCGAGTCATCGTGTGTAACCAAAAGGAGATAGGGAGATAAGGGGGATTAGGAGATTTGATTGCGTTCACAGCTCAATGATTTGACGTTGCGTTATCTCAAGTAGACATCAGTACTCGATGTGCAACGCGGGACATCGGTTAGCGTAGTGGTCACAGGGACAGCCAGATTATTATCCCCTTCTCTCCACTATCTCCATATCTCCTTTTCTTACACGTTGAGCCTGTCATCCCCGCACAAAAAACGCCTGAATCGATGTCCGGAACCAGTCCAGAAACATCGGCCACTGCAGGTAGGCATCAGTGACTGCAAGAATCGCTCCGAACAGAATGGGGATGGCAAACGGCAGGTAGCCTCGCTCGTCGGTTTCGATGTCGGTGGTCACGTTGGTGCGGGTGGCGGCGGACATAAACAGCGAGGCGATGTAGCGGCCGGTGCGCTTGAGAAGCTCCAGCAGATAGCCGTTTACAAGCGAGATCGACAGCCCCAGAACCAATCCGCCGAAGAGGCTGTAGAAGAAGGTCTGAAACAACGCCGCCGGGCCCAGGGTGGCGCCGATGGCCGCGAGCAGCTTGATGTCGCCGCCTCCCAGCCAGCCCAGAGGCAACATCAGCATGCCGATGAAGACCACACCCACCATCGTCAGCACCCCGGCGACGAGCCCGGACCAGCCAAAGACGATGGTGTGAAGCACCAGCCCCACCAGCGCGGTCGGATAGGTCAGCCAGTTGTAGATTTTGCGTTTGCGCCAGTCCGTGACGGCGGCCACCAGCAACACCACGCCCAGAGGGGCGAGCAGAAGGATCTGTCCCCACAGCGGTGCTTCGGTGGCGATGCGTTCCATGCGTGCGGCCGAAAAAAAAGAGAGGTGGTAGCAATGAAAAAGGCGCCCGGGGAAAACCCCGGACGCCTTTATATCGCAGTCACTTCGCGCTGCGAAGTGAGGCGACTGTTGCGAGATCAGCGGGTGCCGGCTTCACCGTCATAGCCGTCGATGCCGACCTGGTTGACCTCTTCCTGAGCTTCACTGAAGAGGTCCTCGATCTCTTCGCCGAACAGGGCGATGATGGCGATGACGAAGCAGGCAACGAGCACCAGCAGCACGATGTATTCGGTGGCCGTGGCACCTTCTTCGTCGTTGTGCAGCGCGAGCAGCATCTGTTTGATGGGATCCATGTCTAATTCCTCCGTGGTATCTAGCCCGAGCAAATTATCTCGGAAAATGTGTTTGGCATCGCTTTTGTTGAGGCCGACCTTTCGGCAGACCCGTTATTTATTAGCGAGACCCTCTCGGGTTCTCGTGGGTGTTTTCAGCGAGTTCCTCTCGGAAGCTCGGTTACATGTTAAGCAATGTGCATGCCAGATACCGAAATCACCGTTGGGGACCGAAACCCGGCCCCGGTTCGTGCCAGACTGACACACCGGTGGGGCATCGATGCGACGACATCACACTGCAGGGTGGGCGAGCCACCAGATCATAAAGTCGCGATACGCCTTCACGTACGCCGCCGACCCCAGCAGAGCCACAGTTCCGGCGAAGGATACGAGTGAAAATACGATGATGTATTCCGTATAAGCTACACCTCGGTCGTCGTCATCGAGCTCGTGAAGTTGAGACCGAAGCAATGTCAGCAGATCCGGAAGTCTCATAGCGTCCTCGTCGATCCACCGGGGAAGAGAATCAACTCTTCAAATCACCTGTGGGAAGTGCTGGTAAACAAATTGTAACGGCGCGCGTTCCTGCGTGCAACAGAGGATCAGTGCAAAGATCGCGCCACGGGGAAAGCCGGACTCGGGGTCGATGTCGATCTCGATTTCGATGCTCGACCTCGATATCGATTTCGATGCTCGACCTCGATCTCGATTTCGATGCTCGACCTCGATCTCGATTTCGATGCTCGACCTCGATCTCGATTTCGATGCTCGACCTCGATCTCGATTT
>SKMT01000533.1 GCA_007120915.1 Myxococcales bacterium
GCCGGTAACCTCGGAGAGTGCATCGCCCAGATCGCGGCCTCTCAGCGTCAGATCCCGGGTGGACACACGGGTCGAAAGCGCCGATGCAAAACGCTCGTCATCGCGCTGCAGCTCGCTGCCGTCGGTGGTCCGAACCGTCAGCTCGTCGTCGTCGCCACTGTCGTTTTCGTCGGCATCGACGCTGCCGGGCATCATACAGATCAGCGCCGCCACAGCGGCAGTGAGCACTGCGTGGTCAAGTCCCCGTACATCGATGAAAGGGCGGCACATCGCGGGCAATCCTGCTCTCACATCGCGAAGAGCGAACAGATAATAGATGAAGCGCCGCCCGGATATCCTGACTTGCGGTCGAAAGATGCCCGGTGAGGGCATCTTTCGTCACCGACCGCCTTCCCACCGACGTGCGTCGGCAGTGGCATCTGGGCGGTGACATCTCCGCATACAGTGGCGCGACCGTCCCGGATTCTCACCGGGTTCCCCGGAGGCGGCGCGCGGATTCGCCGACTATGGCAGCGGGCCGGGGGGGCGTCAAGACTTCAGCACCAACCACCCAGGACCCAGCACCCAGCACCCAGCGCCCAGCACCCAGCGCCCAGCACCCAGCGCCCAGCACCCAGCGCCCTTATTGCAAATCGGTTGCATTTCTGCTGTGGTGCTACTACGTTCCCGAAGCTGCGGGATTGTACTGCCAAATTGCGAGCGGAGACGAGATATGATGCACCGAAGAATGCAATGGCTGTTCGCGACACTTCTGGGTGTGCTGATTCTGGTGCCCTCGGTGGCTACTGCCGATCTGAAAGTAGTGACTACCGTCGGGGATCTGGGAGCGATGGCCCAGCAGGTCGTCGGAGAACACGGCGAGGTGGAGACGCTGGTCCGGCCGGCGGAAGATCCGCACTTCGTGGACCCGCGGCCAAGTTACGCACGCCATCTCAACCAGGCAGATATGGTGGTGTACGTGGGGCTGGAGCTGGAGGTGGGCTGGCTGCCGACGCTGATCGACCAGGCGCGCAACTCGGACATTCAATCGGGGCGCACCGGACATATGGACGCCTCGCAGTACATTCAGGCCCAGGAGGTGCCGGCCGGTGAGATAGACCGGTCCATGGGCGACGTGCACCCCGGGGGCAACCCGCACTACAACATGGACCCCAGACAGATGGCCCGCGTGGCGATGGCCTTCGGCGATCGGCTCGGTGAGCTTCGCCCGGCGCTGGCCGACGAATTCGAGGAGCGGTCCCGTGAGTTTGCCCGCGACGCGATTCGGTTCGCCCAACAGTGGGAAGAGAAGTTCGCCCAACTGCCCTCGGAGGCCCGCCAGTTGATCGGGTATCACAACGCCTGGGCCTATGTGGGCGACTGGCTGGGCGTTCAAACCCCCATCAAGTTGGAGCCCAAACCGGGAGTGCCGCCGAATCCTCGACACGTACGTCAGGTGATGGATGTGATCGACAGCCGCGACGTCGGAGTGATCGCGCAGTTGGAGTACTACTCCACGGACACCGCCGACACGATCGCCAACCGGGCCGACCGGGATGTTCAGGTGGTGTCAGTGCCCGCTCAGGCGCGGGATGGCGAGGAATATCTCGAACAGATGGAAAATCTGATCCGCCCGGTCTACGAAGCGATGAAGAGAGCGCACAACGTCGATCTCGACGGATGAGCCCCTCTTCGCAGTCTCCTCTAGTTGTCCGACGTTGTCCCTGATGGACGTAGTATGAGCGAAGCCGCAGCAGCAGACATCGACACCAACAACGAGCCGGGGGAGCAGCCGGATGCAGAGCCGATGCTGCTTCAGGTCCACGGTTTGCGCTGTGGCTACGACGGCACTGCCGTGGTGGGACCGCTCAGTTTCCACCTGCACGAAAAGACGTTCATGCTCATCGAAGGGGCCAATGGGGTGGGCAAGTCGACGCTGATGAAGACGTTGATTGGACTTCAGGAGCCGATCGAAGGGGAGTACCACTGGGAGGTGGAGCGTCCCCGGCTGAGATTCGTGCCCCAGACGCGGACGCTGGACCCGATGCTGCCGGCAACGGTGTTCGATGTGATGGCAACGGGGCTGCACCAGGGGGGAGGGCTGGCGTCGCTGCGGGTGAACATCAACGACGAACGGTTGGGCCAGGCGCTGCAGACGGTGGGCATGGAGCAGTTTCGAGATCACCTGTTCCAGGAGCTGTCAGAGGGCCAGAAACAACTGGTGTTGCTCGGCCGGGCGCTTCTGGGAGAGCCGAAGGTGCTTCTGTTGGATGAACCGGCGGCGGCGATGGACCCGGAGCACGAACATCGGACCATGGAACTGCTCCACGAGATCAAACAGCAGTCGGGGCTCACAATTGTGATGATCGCCCACGGCTCGCCGGTGGCGCGGTCGGTGAGCAACCGAATCATGACCATCGACCGCGACGGCAGCATCGACATTGAGCGGTGTCTGGCCACCTGTCCGCCCTCGCCCTCGGAGGTGGGGCGATGATCGAATTTGTGATTCAAACCTGGACGATTTTAGTAGAGATACTCACCGAGCCCTGGTCCAGAGAGGCGATTCTGACCTCCACGGTCGCCGGGCTGTGCCTGGGGCTGTTGGGTGTGTACGTGGTATCCCGGCGGATGGTCTTTATCTCCGCCGCGCTGACCCAGTCGGCGGCGCTGGGGGTGGCGCTGGCGTTTATCGCGCTGGGGTTTTTCGGGTGGACCGGGGTGGTGATGGATATTCTGCCACCGGTGGGAGGGATCGTGCTCTCCTTTGTGGTGGTCGCGGCGCTTTTGTATGCCGAGGAGATCCCCAGGCTGAGCCGTGATGCCGTGTTGGGCATCGGCTTTATCGTTCCGATGGCGCTGGTGTTTTTGCTGCTGCCGATGTTTCCCCACGAGCTTCATGAAGTCGAAGCGGTGATCAACGGGGTGGCGGTGATGGTGGAGCCGGTGGACATGTACGCCATCGCTGCGGTGACGCTGCTGGTGGTGGCGGTGCAGGTCTATGGATTCCGGGGGTTTGTGTTTGCCAGCCTCGATCCGCTGGTCGCTCGCAGCCAGGGGGTGCCGGTGCGCGCGATTAACGGAGTGTTGTTCGGAGCGGTGGCGCTGATGACGGCGCTGGCGACCCGGGCGCTGGGCCCGCTGCCCACATTCGGGCTCACCGTGCTGCCTGCCATCGGAGCGCTGGGGCTGAACGTGGGGTTGAAGTGGGTGTTTGTACTCTCGGCGGTCGGCGGGGCAGGCTGCGGGTTCGTCGGCTACGTTCTGGCCTACGGGGTGGATTGGTCGGTGGGGGCGACCCAGACGCTGGTGGCTGCGGCGCTGGCGATACTGTTGCGGCTCGCCGGCGCCATCCACCGGCGTGTCATTCGCTGAGCCAGCGCCCTGTGCAGCTACATGCGCGTAGATATTCACGTTTGCATTTCGGGGCCCACCATAGGTATCGTTCCTGCCGGACGTTTTTTTCGGCCGTGGTGAAGCAAGTTATAGCCCGGTGACACATCTAGTTTTGAACCATATCTAAGCCGGCGGGGGACCAACCACCTCCGTCGGTTTTCTATTGTGGATTTTGTGGTCATTTCAGGCGAACGCATGAACAAAATATATCGCATCTGGTACCTGGGCGCGGGACTGCTGCTGGTGGTGGCGGTGGCGGTCGGTTGCAGTGACGAACCCGTGCAGGATGTCACCTGTGGTGACGGGGTAGTGCTGCAGAACGGGGAATGTGTGCCCGAAAGCTCCGAAGACTGTGCCGACGATGAAGTATTGACGCCGGCCGGCGACTGCGTCGATCCAGATGAATTCGTCTGCGATGACGGTACCAGCTACGACGTTGGTACCGGCAGTTGCGTATCAGACGCCGAAATCCACTGCGGGCAGGGAACGGTTGAAGTCGACGGCCAGTGTGTGCCGGAAGACCCGATCAGTTGCGGAGAGGACACGGTTCTGTTCCGAGGGGAGTGCCTGCTCGAGGAGACGATCTGTGGCCCGGATACCCAGTTTGACGACGAACAACTTCACTGTCACTCCGACTCGTCGGCCTGCGACGGCACCACCGAGTTTGATGTGGGCACCGGCGAGTGTGTTGACCCCAACGTCGTCGACTGCGGAGAGGACACCTACGAGTACGAACAGAGCTGTTTGCCCCTGGAGTCCTTCGCCGACGTGCTGGCCGATGACGCGGACATCGATCATGAATCGGGAGCGCCAATCGAGGCGGTAGAGGACGAACAATTCGTGTTCACCGGTACGATGGATGACGAATTGTCTCACAGCTTCGACGTCGACGCCGAACAGGGAGACTGGCTTGAAGTTACGCTGTATACCCGGGGGCTGCCCTCGCCGGGGCTGAGCCTCGAAGAGGTGGATGGAGACTGGCAGCGAAGCGTCGGCGCCGGCGATGCGGCGGTGCCCAAGCGCACGGTATTGGTCCCCACCGATGATGCCCTGGAGCTGACGGTTGGAACCGCCATCGCGGACTACGACGGGTGGGACGAGCAGGGAGACGAATCCTGGAAGTACGTCGGCACTGTGGAGCTGCTGGATACACCGGCGGCCACGGACTGGACCGATCCGTCCGGCAGCCATGCCGGTCAAATCGACGAGACCACCGACAACTGGCTGGCCGTCGACGTCAGCGAGACCGACGATCTGATTCTGTCGGTCGACGAGCTGGGCGAAGACGCCGAGGAGCCGACAGTGGAGTTGTGGACCGAGCCCACCCTGTCTGCCGAGCGGCATGACCTTCAAGCGGGCGGAGCTGAGATCGAGTTCGATCTGACCGGGGACGACCAGATCTACCTGCATATCGATGCCGTGGAGCTGAGGGGCACGCAGTTTGACTACCAGATCAGCGGCTCGGTCAGCGAAACCCTGGCCCACGGCGAGCGCATCAGCCACGAGATCAGCGCCGAGGCCGGAGAGACGCTGATGATCAGCCATGAGTCCAGTGATGCGGAGCCGGTGGATGTCGACATTCGTCTCGACGGCCAGCAGGTGCAGTATCTGCCCAATACCCTGGCGGCCAATCAATCCGACTACGACGAACACGACTCCATGCGCAGCTTCCAGTACATCCAGCAAACCGGCAGCTATACGGTGGAGTTTGTGAACAATTCGTTCAGCGACATCACCGGATTCGTCGGAGAGGTCGACGTCGAAGATGTCCCGGTGTTTGAGATCGGAGACGAGCCCGAAGATTACTCCGCTGACATTCCGGGCTCCACCGATCCGGGCGACTGGCGATTCGTGGTCATCGATACCCCGGATCAGGCGTTGGTCGATGCAGTGATTGAGGCGTCGACATCGACGGCACGCCTCACGGTGTTGGAGGACACCACCCGTTCGCAGATCGTCAACGAGACGGGCAGTCTGGGCACGACAGACGCGGAGTTCGAGACGCCGGACTCCGGAATCTACTATCTGATCGCCCGCCCCTGGTCGTCATTCACATCACTGGGAGATCTGGAGTTTGACGTCAGCGCCGTGGCCGTCGACGCCTTCGAGCCCGGCGAGATTTACACCGAGACGGTGGTCGCCGATGGATTTGGGGTGTTGCAGGGGAAGGTGGAGATGCTCTCCGGGCAGGTGACCTGGCGGGTGTTCAACGCCAGTGGCGACCAGCTTGCACAGCGAACGATCAGCTCCACCAGCGAAGTCGCGGCGCTGATTCCCGGAGGCGGAGACTATACCATACAGGTGGAAAATGAGACCTCCGAAGAGGCGCTGGGCCTTCAGACGCAGTTTGACACCTACCAGACCTTCGATGGCCTCAACGCCGATGACAGTGTAGATGTTACCTACCCGCGCGACGCTCTCCAGGAGGGCGAGCGCGATCACCTTCTGTTGCATGCCACCGAACTCATTTCGGTGACCGCCGACTTCGAGTTGGCCGACGACGACGAGGCGCTGGTGCGGCTCTGGGACCTCAGTAACCACGATCTCGTCGACGAGCACTCCATCGAAGGGGAGAGCACGGTGGTGATGGACGCTGTCGAAAGCACCAGCTACGCCATTGAAGTCATTGCTGAAAATGACTTCGCCGGCGACTACGACATCTCCATTGAAACCGCCGAGCTGACGATCCTCACCGAGACCAGCAATCCGGGCGTGGACATCGACTACACCGCTGAGGATTCGCTCACCTTCCCCTCCTGCGAGGTCATTGACGACATCGAGGTGTTCATCGACATCGAGCACTGGTGGCGTGGAGACCTGGAAGTCGACATCATCGCGCCCAGCGGAGATGTCGCCCGCGTCCACGACGGGACGGGAGGAAGCACCAGCGATATTGTGGGTACTTACCCCTATCCTTCGGACACCGGGCTTGAAGATGGAACGGAATTGCTTGATTTTGTCGGCCAGGAGGGCACCGGTACCTGGAGCATCGAGATCGTGGATACCTGGGAGCCTTCCGACTCCAATATCGGTACCCTGCACACCTGGAGTGTGACCCTCGACTGCGTCGAATAGCACGGTGTTCGACCACCGGTGGCTTCGCCCCGGCAACGACGTTTACGGAACGTTTCGAGTTTGAGAGCGAGAGATGATGAACAGAGTACTCACAACAATCGCAGTGTTCATCGCCACCGCAGCATTGATTGGCTGTGGAGGTCCGGAGGACGTCGGCACGGACTACGAATGTGGTGAGGGCACCGTCGAAGAAGACGGCGAATGCGTGCCCGCGCAACCCGATGAGTGTGACGACGACGAGGTCCACGACGATGTGCTCGGCAAGTGCGTGCCCGCCGCGGAAAGCTACTGCGGTGAGGATACCGAGTTCGACGAGGAGAGCGGCAAATGTGTCGGCTCCGTGCTCGAATGCGACGACAACGCTGTAGAAGAAGACAGCGAATGTGTCGCCGAAACCATCAAGGAATGCGGCGAAGGCACCGTCGCCGACAACGGAGAATGTCGCCTCTCCGAAGAGGTGTGTGGAGAAGACACCGAGTTTGATAACGATCACTGCCGGCCCTCCGAAGATCTCTGCGGAACGGGGACGGTCTACGACGTCAGCAGTGGGCTGTGTGAGCCGGCGGCCGACCTCAGTTGTGGCCCCGGCACATTTCTGTCCGGCGACGAGTGCGTCGCCTCATCGAAGTACTTCGGTGATTTGGCCGACGACCCCGACATCGATCTGACCGATGAGGACGCCGACACCAGCCTGGCTGTGCCCGACGAGGGCGACCGGGTGGTGTTCACCGGGGTCATCGAGCAGCCGCAGTTCGACGAGGATGACGAGCCGGTGCAGGACTACGACGAAATTCAGTTTGACGCCGACAAGGGCGAATGGGTTCAGGTGGTGGTCTATTCGATGGGACTTCCGGAGCCCGGGTTCGAGATCATCAACGGCGACTACCACCGCATCAGCGACCGCGGTGCCGGCATCGAGGTGCGTCGTGAACTGCTGATTAACGAAGACGGTACCCACGAGGTGACCATCTCGAACCTGCCGCAACTGCTGGGCGATCAGAGCCCGGCGGGAGGCGATGACTGGGAGTACGTCGGATTCGTCGAAAACATCCCGACCCCGCCGGCCACTGACCTGGATCTGGTCGGTGAGACCGCCGAAGGCGACCTTCGCACCCTCAGCGACAACTACTACCTGGTGGATGCAGAGGACGTGGAGTCCACGGCGATGATCTTCGATCTGCTCCCGGAACACACAGACGCCGAAATGCAGGTGTGGCTCGATGACGGGACGCTGGAGTCTGTCGAAGAGCTGGAGGACGACGCCATCGCGTTCATCCCTCCGGCCGACGAGTTTTACCTGGTCTTCGATCACATCCACGCGTCCGGGCCGTCCACCGAATACTCGATGTCTGCCCAGGAGGGACAGGCTGCCGGACAAGGCGAGTCGATCAGCAAAGAGGTCGATGTGGATGCCGGCGATTACGTCGGAATGTTCCAGTACAACCTGGACGACCAACCCCTGCAGGCATCGATCACCGATGTCGACGGGGGGAGTGTGCTCGCAAGCGGCTCGCTGGAAGTATCCACTGCCGAAGAGGGCAACCTGTCGCTGTACTACCTGAGCGAAGAAGACAAGACCGTGGAGCTGGAGGTGACCAA